>CAMDOP010000085.1 GCA_945903675.1 Crenothrix polyspora | reverse complement strand
AACCAGTCCGATCACATGTTAATCAGCATGCAAAACTTACCATGGCTCTCATTCTATAAGAGTATTGCCCCAGGAATCACTAATTATTTTTCAATGCGTTACGATCAAGAAGACTGCACAGAAACTGTCCAAGCCTGGTATATAATTACAAAGTGTCAGTTGATGTCTTAGCATTTAGTTATAGTATTTACGTTTTTTACATTTAACACTATTTCCCAAACACCATGTTTGGATGGTTCATAGATTTCAAAAATCTTATGGTCTTCTAAATAAAATAAAACATCTCGAGCATTATTTGGATCTGATATTCGTGGGTATTCGTTGATTGAGATTTTAACATTTGGATTTCTAAGTTTACTCTTTGTACTGGGTTTGCCATAGATTCGTAGATGACTTAATCTTTATTGAGAGTTTATTTTCATCATTCTTATATCATCGCCGATATCACTTGATGTTTTAAGAGGGTAAAGCTCTTCAAATTTGATTTTTACATCATCAATAGTAATTTTGCCATTGTTTTTTTTGCACAACTCTTTTGCTATGTCTTTTACAAGTTTCCATTTACTGAGTGGAGATGTTGTCATAAGTAAGTCCTGATTTTTGTTTTGAGCTGGAAACAATTTTCCAGTTAATGTGGAATATTGTAATCAAACGTAACGAGGAAATGTGACGTATTGAAAAAACTATAATCTCAAAGTCGTCCGCCCAGATCATTCACACTGATCGGGCTTTTTTTTGCCCAAAATATAGAGAGAACCTCATGCTTATATTAAAAGATGCATTATTGCTGAATTCCATCAACGATCCCGATATCCTCAAATTACCACGATCAACCAGGCGATAAGATGTTCGAAACAGTGATAATGATCGAAGACGATAACAGCATGTAAGACATCGAAGAAGAAATCGGCTTTAGTATTATGACCAATCTCTTCGACGATGTCCGTTATTCAGCTCCTGATTTCGTGCCGTACTGTGAGGCTCGGGAAGTTCAAGGTGGCTGTTACGAAATGCTGTTTATACTGTCCGACGGTGATGATGCCGTTGAAATATTTATTCCCAAAGATGGTGTTGACAATGTACTACTGGCGTTATGATTTCAACATACTGTCTTGGTCCTTGCGTATAGACTCTAATGGGTGCATATATCTTGCGCTACAAAAGTGAGAGCAGTTTTTTTAGATTGAATCACTTACAACTGTGATGTTTTGTAAACAGGTATTGATTACCACCAACTTAAGCAGTGTAAATGATATAAAAACAGAATAACCTTAGAAAATTTCTAGAAATTATTCGATGCTGTTAGGCGGATATTTTTTAACGCTGATTGATGTCTATTTATAAGCTGAGCAATTAGTAGAACAATTTGTGATTTAGCAATACAATACTTGCAAATATGGCATGAAGGAATATCAATTAGATGAATCCCTGCTGCAGATTGATCGTGTGCAAACAGGATTAATTAAATCTAAGTTATCGACAAGTAACAATAAATTATTGGCTACAGATAGCTATAAACATAGCGTTTCACAATGTTTTTTGATTCGATGAAAGCCTATTTTTTATAATGGGTTACGCATCTAACTTAACTTACACTAACCCTGCCCAAGTTAACACCTCTATGATGCATCTTATTTTCAACTTTATCCCCGACTATTTTAGTAATTTGCTCGGCATACCTATTAGTACCAACCCAAGATTAGTTATTGATGTAGTTGCATTCTTACTTTTACTGTTTTTTGGGTTGTATGTTAGACAAGCCTTATATGCATGGGTCTACCTTCGTCGAGCACTTTTAGGTTTAAAAAGTTTGCCAGCAGAAGGTTGATGGAACAATAGTTAGTAGGGAAGATCTCCAGCAGTTATTTAAGACTCCTTTTTTTGCTAGTGTTTGGGGCAGTTTTCGAGACACATTACATGAACAATACAGTTTTCAAGGTGGACAACCACAACTAACATCTATTCGCTCTACGGTACCAGCCGCCGCTGTATTTAGCACTCAATCGCTAGTTGATGCACGACTGAATGTAGAGTTTTTCAAACATTTACCGGGCATTTTAACTGGCATAGGTATTATAGGAACTTTTTACGGACTTATAAACGGTATTCAACATTTCGATCCTTCGTTACTTGCTAAAGCAAAAGCAGACCCCGCACAAATGGATAAGTTGTTCGGGGGATTAAAAGTTTTGTTTGAAGAAGTTCAAGGCGCATTTATCGCTTCTTTTTTTGCGATCGGTGCAGCAATGCTTATTACTTTGCTGGAAAAAATACTAATCAATATTTGCTACCGAAAACTGGAACACCTTTGCCAGATATTGGATGCTCTTTATGAGGGTGGTGTAGGTGAAGATTATCTTGCATCTCTGGTCAAATCTTCGGCAGAAAATGCAACACAGACGGCTCAACTAAAACAGAGTTTAGTGACTGATCTGTCCAAGTTACTATTCGATTTAAGCGAGGCTCAGGGCAAGCAATCGGAAGCCCTTGGAAGTTTGCTTTCAGCAAAAATTCAGGAGCATATTGATGCCAGTGAAAATCATGGCGAGAAATTTCGTGCCGATCTTAAAGAAGGATTAGCTGATATTGGAAAGACTGTTGCTGGCGTCACTGATGGGCAGGGCGACACAATGACTGGAATGTTGGAAGATTTGATTAAATCCTTTTCGAACAACATCCAAAATACTTTCGGTGATCAGCTGAAAGGACAGGCCGACATGATGAATGTAGCAGTTGCCTCAATGTCGGAAATGCAAACAGGCTTCAAGACGTTGCTACAAGATTTACGTGAATCGGGCAAGTTTGAACGGGAAGACTTGACGAGCAAAGTTACTTCTTTAGTTGGAGCTCTCGAAGCTCAACAAAGTAAGCTTGAAAACCAAATAACTACATTCATTGAAGTTATTCAATCACAGATTGGAATTAGCCAACAGGAGACCATGGTTCAAGTTAGAGAGAGCCTCAAGGACATTCAATATTCTGTAAGTAAAGTTCTTACAGATATGGAGATAGTGCGATCGGAATCCGTATCTTTAGAGCGGAAACAACAAATAGACTTTGCTGAAACATCAAAGCATTTGATGACAGAAATGGGCGCTCAAGTAGGGGCTTGGTCGAACGTAATCAGCAGATTGTTGAATCGATGGGTGAAAAAGTGACTTCTCAACTAGGCGATAGCTTATCTAGTATTCATACTTCAGTTGCTAATCTCCTAACAAACATGGAACAGGAAAGACTTGTCGCTCTAAATACAGACAGAGAGCTTCATAGTCAATTTGCTGGAACGTCCAAGCATTTAATGACAGAAATGGGCCTTCAAGTAGGGGGCTTGGTCGAACGTAATCAGCAGATTGTTGAGTCGATGGGCGAAAAGGTCACTTCTCAATTAGGCGATAGTTTATCAAGTATTCATACTTCAGTTGCTAAGCTCCTAGCCGACATGGAACAGGAAAGACGTGTCGCTATAGATACAGACCGAGAGCTTCATAGCCAATTTGCTGGAACGTCAAAGCAACTTGTACTAGATATGGAAACTCATATTCATAAGTTAGTTGAAGAAATTGGGAAAACGGTTATTGCGCTAAACGAAAATGTTAACGCATTAGATAACACAGCGATTAATGCAATCAAGGGTATGAATGAAGGTGCAACACGAATTTCATCAGCTACAGGACATTTCGTGGATGCTGGAAACAAGGTTAGCGAAGTAATGAATAAAAATGGAGACGTTGCAGTCCAGCTATCACAAAGTGCAAATTCCTTAGCTCAGGCTTCCAAGTCATTGGATAGTCAGTTAAGCCAGTATGCAGTCACGCGTGATGCTCTAGCAAAAATGGTTAGCGAAATGAATGGAATGCTAGAAAGGGCTAAGAATGAAGCGGGAGTCAATCAGCAACTAATCCAGAAAATGCAAAATACTTCTGATGAATTTATAAAACTTAATGCCGAGGCTGATAAATCGTTTGATAATATTTCTAAAAAACTGGCTGAAACACTGATTAAGTTCCGTGAAGATATGTCGAAACACGATACAGAATTACACATACAACATGCTGACACTCTCAATCAAGTCGCATCGGCCTATCAGCCTTTAGCTGCATCTATTGCTGGCCTCACCGATATGATCGCGAAAACTAGGGCGAGTTGATGTTTTCGCGTGGAGCCTATAGCCTTAAAACAAAAGAAGAGGGGGAGAAACCGTTTTGGATTTCCTATGCCGACCTGATGACAGCAATGATGATGCTGTTCCTGATCGTAATGACTTTTTCATTAGTTATCATCACCAATCCTGGGCCTGAACTTGAACATCTTAAAAAAATTCAGCAAATCTGTGATGAGCTCAAAATAGCAACTAAGGATGTTCAAGGTGTCACTGTCGATTGCATTAATAACCGTATTGATTTTGGTGTTCAGGCCCAGTTTGATAACAAAGAATCTAAGTTACGCGATTCTGCTAAAAATAAGCTGCGCGAATTTGTACCTATTTTGTTGTCTGTGGCTCGTAAGGATCAAGGTAAGTTACTCAAAAGGGTGGTAGTGGAAGGCTACGCATCACCTACTGGTAGTTATTTGCTTAACCTTCAATTAAGTATGCGTAGAGCTGAGACAGTATTATGTAGCTTGTTTGAAGTACCACAAGCCAATGAAACGGTCTTGTCCATTCCGGATAAACAGATGGTACGTGATCTATTTCTAGTGGGGGGTTACAGCTTCAATAATGGCCAGGGAAAGTCAGAGGCAGAGATGCGGAGAGTGGAGTTTAAATTAGATTTTATAGGCTTTGAAGAGCACCCTCTTGTGACAAATATTATTGATATAGATAACTATGGGCAGTGCCAATGAATTGCTGTACCAAAAACAATGCTTACAGGCATTTATAAGTAAGAGCGATGAGATATCTAAATCGATTTAACGAATACGTGCATATTTACGAACAAACCTACCCCATACCTCGGCTAGAAAAGACCTGTCAGCATATTGAAAAGGCGAGAAAACAGATCGAGGAAAAGTTAAAAGATGCTGTTTTGGGAGATCCTAATCCAGAATTGGTGCGTCAAACAATCGAAAAGTTTTTCCGTTGGGCGATAAATTCATCAACTGAAGATTTTAGTTGGTTGGAAGTTGCTTTATTATGCCATGGATTATTAATCGATATCCCCAGATACGGTAGGTTGATGGATTCCGAAAGCGCCATTAAGGTTCTGCTAAGGAAATTTTCAATTCAGTATGAAAGCTACATATTAAGCACCTATCAATGGCAAGGTTTACTTAATGCCTATTTAAATACATCTCCTCGCCAAAACCCTAAGATAGAAGAAAACTGGAAAGAATTACGAGCGTTTTTGGAAAGCACTCTAGATAAAGTCGCCAGCCAATCGAGTTTTAAGTTGCGGTGGCTTGAGGCGCTTATTTCTCATAGAATTATATTAACGGAAAACGCAACACAAAGTCTGGCAAGAAATGCTTTAGAGGGCCGAAATGAAAGTGTTATACGCATCGAACGTGAGGTAAACATACCTGGAACAAGCTGGTTTTGGCCTGAATTATTGATGGCACAAGTTGAGGTTATTACCACTTATCCTGATGACAAATTTAAACAAGCTATCGATCTTGTATTACCTCAGTTACAAAATCGCAAAGAGTGTTTGGATGATGGTTTGGCACATATACTTAACCGCTATGCACAATGTACTAGCACGGAATTTCATCAAGAAATTAAAACCACAGCTGTTTCCTGCTGGAAAAGCCCTTCTCTGGAAAAACAACGTAATTGGGAGCGGGTATCTTCAGAAGCAAAGAGAATGGTTCAGCGCTGGCTTGCATTTGAAGATATCAGCGATGTATTGGGCGAGTTAGTCGATGATAATCGGAGATATGAATTTTGGTTGCAATTCCTTGATCAAATAGAGCAGACATTCGTTTGGCTAGGAATCTCTGCACGAGAGTCTTTTCCACATTTCTTATCAAATCGCCAAGGAAGATGTGCTGTACTGAATCATTCAGGAAAGCCTGATAATAACGTCATTATGATGAAGATAGGAGATGTATTTATTATTGAATCTGGGGCTAGAGCCGGCGGAAAGTGCTGGGCGTATGGTGAACCTAAGATGCGCCCGCTACTTCAAAGATCAAGTCTTAGTTACGACTTTTTTCGCGACCCTAAAAATAATCTTTTTAAAACCATTTGGGGAGAAAGTGACGGTCTTGTTCACCAATCGGTTTCTTGGGAAAAAACATTCCAAAACGAACTAACTAGATTTCATATTGAGCCAGACACTATGGATCTAGATAAAATAATTCAACGCTATCAATTACGCATCGAAGTTATGCCTAGTGGTACGGAAAGAATTCTTCATAAGTATGGGACAGGAATTATTGCTGACTTATTGCGTAAATATGGATTTTCATATAACAGAGATGGTTTTTTTAGAAACCCTAGAAATTAATTTTAAATTGAAAATATGATTTTTAAAAAAAAACACAGTGTAACAAAAGTTGAAATAATGTTTTCTGTTGAGGGTATAACATTCCATGCTTCTTCGGCACCAGAGTGTACGGCTTATCTAGCTCAATTAGCAGAAATTGGTTTTGTCGTGCCCATAAAAAATGACTATTTTTTGAGTTGGCCAAATTTGTATGAGCTGGCTAACGATACCGAACACGCACAAAGTTTAAGTTTACTTGAGTTACCACCCTGGAGCGAAGCCAGACCGAAGTTATCTAGCTTTGGAGCGCTAACTGATTTCACATTTCAAATAAATATTGATGGTTGGAGTAATCTTAATCAGTCTATTCTTCGTGTCGTGAGCCCCGTAAAGGGTGGTTTGATTGAAGTGAGTGGACAAAAGTATCTTCTGCGCCAATCCGCATGGGCGTTGATCGACGCAGTTATTTTCTTTGCGTCATTGTCTTCTAATGAGCGAACTGTCGAGTTTAACTATCAAAGCTGGGGCAGGATTCGGCGCTTAGCCCATTTAGCGGAAGCTAATCTCGATGACTTCCTTACGAAGACCATTGTATTAACGCCAGAAAATTTAGATTTGGAGTTGGAGCGACTAGAAGATGCTTCCGTTCGCATTACGCCAACTTTTCAAAATGCCCCATCGGAATGGTTGTCGCTTTTCGACAATCGAGCCATGATTCCAGATTATTATAATATTACAGATTCAAATGGTGATTTAATTCATGTCGCAATTTCTGAACCTGTCAGAAAAGTGCTGAGTGAAATCAAGCGGATGCCTGGACGAGTAGCTCGTAGCAAAAGAGCGCAGGCATTTGTTCGAAACCCCTATGCGGTATTAGGTGATCTCGCTGAAGCAGTTATTCCACCTGAGCGTTATGAATACTCACTACAAAGTGCGAACATTGTATTTTACACCTTTGAGTTTGATGTCAAACAGGACGGTAAGGGTAATATTGATTTCGTGCTTCTTAATCTAGAGGCAACCCGAGTTGGTGTAATACCTGCCTATCATCGTCATGCATTTAAATCGCCTGTTGAGCTTTCACGATTAATTGAAGACATTCAGAGTCAGCTGGACGGTGAGTTTTCTTGTTTCAACTGGAATGGCTATGAGGTTGAATTAGGTGTTGATGCTGGAAAAAAGATTCAACAGTTACGTGCGTATTATGAGCGCTGGCTTCATCCTGTATTGGCGATTACTTACGAAGAAGTATATGGTTTTACCGACTATGCCCAGCGAGTGATTGAAATCGGTTTGCGTAAGCCTTATTACTCGCCGTTTATTTTTAAAACCGAAGCAACAACTCCATGGGCGACTACAAATACTTTAGTTGGTTTTGGAACGTCTATAGGTGACCCTATTTCGCTAATACGTACCCAAGCAGATTTGGATACGCTTACCTCAATTGTTAAGCAAGCCAAAGATGAGGGTAAAGAAGAGTTTAATTATCCGGGTTTGAATAAGCCAATGTCTGTTCTGGAAGCGGAAACAATGATTCCTTTAATAAAGGGGGTTATTAACGCGACTCAAGATGGTAAATCACCGCCTGATAAAATAAAAACATTGCCTCAATCTCGACAAGGGATGCTGATCGAAACTAATATCGAAGCTATCGGCTATGCCGAAGGCCAAGAAACAGCACATTTGTCTTTTGACAAGAATCTTACTACTGGTTTGGTCCTACCTTCTACATTACAGGTCGAACTGAAAGAGCATCAAAGCATTGGTGTCGCATGGTTACAACATCTTTGGCGCAATAGTCCTGACTTTTACTCAGGCTGCGTAATGGCCGATGATATGGGGCTAGGAAAAACGCTTCAATTGTTAGCTTTTATTGTCTGGTATTTGGAACAGCCCAGCGCTTTACCTGTATTGATTGTCGCACCAGTTAGTTTACTGGAAAACTGGCAAAATGAAATTAAGAAGTTTTTTACTTCCGATTGTGCCCGCGTATTGACTTTATATGGTAAAACACTAACTGCTAAGAAAGTCAACCAATCTGTTATTGATCAACGCTTACTCGATAATGGCCTGTCTAAATTTCTAATTGATGGTTGGATAGGTGACGCCAATTTGGTATTGACTACTTATGAAACGATGAGAGATTTATCGATTTCGTTGGGCCAACAATCGTGGAGCATTATGGTCTGCGATGAAGCACAAAAAATCAAAACGCCAGGTACACTTGTTACTGATGCCGCAAAGGCACAAAAAGCTTTGTTCAAAATTGCTTGCACGGGAACGCCGGTAGAAAACTCGCTAACGGATTTATGGTGTTTGTTTGATTTTGTGCAACCTGGCTTATTGGGGCCACTTAATCGATTTGGTTTGAGTTACCGCCGTCCTATTGAAAATATCAGTGATGATTCAGAACAAAGTGAAGCATTGGAAAAGTTGAAAGCCTTAATTGAGCCACAATTGCTACGCCGAACTAAAACTGAAGTAGCCAAAGATTTACCAATTAAATATGATGATAAACATGAGCATATTCGTCAAAAAAATAGGGTGCAACTGAACGAATACCAGCGGAAATTATATCGAGAAGCTATTGGGGATTATCAGCAAATTATGCTGGCTAATGTCCAAGGTAGTAACCCTATACTCGGAGTTTTACATAGGCTTCGTTCCATTTGCGCCGATCCAAGGCCGAATGGTTTTCTGCCCGATTTTGGACTTTCTATCGATGCCTACAGGAAACAATCTCCCAAGTTTAATTGGTTGATTGAGCGATTAGACGAAATACTCGAAAAGAAAGAAAAAGTTCTAATTTTTACCGAATATTTGGATTTGCAAAGAATATTGAAATATTATGTGGATCAGCGCTATAAATTAAAGGTGCGTATTATCAACGGCTCTGTCAAAAGTAGTAGCGAAGCTACCGAAAGTAGACAAAAGTTTATTGATGAGTTTCAAGCGAGCGTAGGTTTCAATGTCTTGATTTTATCCCCTAAAGCCGCTGGCTTTGGTCTTAATATTCAAGCGGCTAATCATGTAATTCACTATACTCGCCCATGGAATCCGGCAGTCGAAGACCAAGCTACAGACCGTGCTTATCGTATTGGTTCGACTCGTGATGTTTATGTCTACTACCCAACTGTTTACGATGATGATCTATTGCAGTTTGATGGGATATTGACATTTGAGGCGAAATTGGATGATTTGTTACGGCGGAAAAGGGAGTTAGCTGGAGAGATGTTGAACGGGACGCCAATGGTGAGCCAAGTTGAACTTTTGGATCTACTCGGTAAGGTAAGTTATCTTGAATCTGTTGATGCAGATGCATGGATTACGGCAGAGCATTTATCTCGAATTGTCGGCAGGCCTTTCGAAGTGCTTTGCTGTGCATTATGGGAATGCCAAGGCTACAACTGTTTATTAACACCTCCAACAGGTGATGGTGGTGTTGATATTGTAGCAATCAAAGGTGAGACAGGCTTATTAATACAGTGTAAAGCATCTGAGGCCTCAAAAAGCTTGGGCTGGAGTGCGGTTAATCAGATTGTGGCAGGTGCAGTAGCTTATGAAAAACAATATCCTGATATAAAATTCAACAAAGTGGCTGCCACAAATCAGTATTTTAATGCAACTTCAATTCGGCAAGCTTTGGATAATAAAGTTAGTTTGGTAGATAGTGGGGTTTTGTTAGAGTGGCTTTCATTGTACCCACAGCCATTTAAGGTTTTACAGTTATAAAGCTGCTTAGAAAATCCCCTGAACTATACGTTTTAATAGCATTTTGTCGATTGATTGTAAGCGTCAGGTTGGTGAAAAATTATAAGTCGCAATGATACTTTTTAAATAATCTCGATGCATCCAGTAGGACTGACTATATCAATTGGCTTTTAATATTAACGACATATATTTGATATTCGGTTTGGAAACTGTAGAAAGATATCAAAAGACCTCATAACCAGCAGCATTCATTGATAATTGGGGACTATTTGTTTTAACCGATGATTCTATCGTCGCTTTAACTTGTGCGACATTATCACCTTATTAAATCTTAATAGCAGAATGAATGTCGTAAAACTGAGTGTATAACACCCTCACAAAAAAAATGTAAAAGCACTGTCCGATAATTGTGTCGGCATTATCTGCATGTATCGGTTTCAATATTTCCTATTGGCGTAATAACTGATCTGGAATGATGTTCTCTTCAGAAAGTCTCTATTTAATACATTCATAAAGGTTTATCTTATTGTTATTTTTAGACTTTATAAAATGTAGAGTGGAAATATTAATGATGAATTGGAACGAAAAGGATGCTGATCAACAGAATGGCGGATTTTAATATCATAATATTTGAATTAACTAGATATTCTCTTATATGATTGATGGAAGCACCCTCAAATTCTGAGTTACTTTGATTTTAAGATTATTTTGCTTAACAACATCAGTCCAAGTTCTATAGTTTGGTGGTGGTTCATAGCTATGTGTCAAGGTGTTATATTTTCCTTTAATGCCTGTCATGGCCATCATAGAGTTTGTTGCTGCGGCTTTTACACCATCATCTGTGCTTCGTGATCCTGCGTAAAAATCATTACCGGGCCAAGAAACATGATCCCATGCGACAACGCTAAATAGCAGGCAGTTAGAGTAATCATCTCCCTCTTCAGCATAAGCAGTTGGTGGACACAATTGTGATTTATTTTGATTGCCTTTTATGAGTGGTCTGACTAACAATGAAACGGAGCCAAATTCAATGCGTTCATTTTCGCATTCATTGTAGGGGTCAAAATACACTGCTTTTAGGTAAGGAAGCTGTCTGGCATGTTTAGTTAATATTGCGACTAAAGCGTCTTTTAATCGCGCCCCCAATTGCTTTTCAAAAGCCCCGGCAAACTGTCCACAACCTAAACCCGGAAGTGTAATAAAAGCCGATTTCTCGGCTAGCTTGGCTTGCTCATTTGCATAAATGAGCAATGGCAGTAATCGACGTTCATATAAAGTCAGATAGGTGGGTGGATTAATGTGATTATTAAGTGTTACTTCGTCCCAATCTACCGGTGTATTACCCTTGCCGTTTCGCAATAA
>CAMDOP010000084.1 GCA_945903675.1 Crenothrix polyspora | reverse complement strand
CTACTTGGTCAGTTTCTAAGCTGCCTGTGCGGCAGTGAACTTTTGATGCGCCCAATCGCCAAGAATCTGATTTTTCTAAGCTGCCTGTGCGGCAGTGAACTGATTTTAAAATGCTTTAAACTCAATTGCTGAGCAGTATTCAGGAAGCTTAAGGTTATTTACCCAACTTCAAAACACTACTCCACAACTGGTTGATATTTGTGAGTTTTTAAAGAGCGAAAAAAGATTAGGTTAAAATACAGGTACGGTGGATACAGAGCTTAAACCATAACGACTAAAGTGCGTAGTGTCTGCTTTAATATCAGCTGGAATTTTTTTAACCCATAAGCAAAAGTTATTATCGCTACTTAAACTTTTTAGTCGAATGAACGGCGAGCTTATCGTTTGATAATTTCTTTTACTATAAAGCGTTAAAGCTGTTTCATAATCGATATTATGTCTTTTTGCATAACGTCTAGCCAAACGCTCTGGATTAGTTTTAGGTTGTTCGCGTTGATAAATCGCATAACCTATAGGCTTTTCAGGTACTAGGCGAATACTGGTGCAATGCACATAATCACTCAAACGTGCTAACCACTTAACTGTATCAAACTGTTTAAGCACAGTCTCATTATTCGCAAATAAACGTAATTTACCACCTAGTACACTATATTTATCGTCAATCACATATTCAGGAAAAGATAAGCCAATGGGTACTTGCCCTTGATCATCTTGTATTTCAACTAAGCCTAAATGGATCTGTTGAAATACTTTTGACCAAAGGAAATTGACCCCAACTTCTGGATTAGGTAGCAAGGTAATTTCCAAATAAAACTTCATGATCTAATCCTTGCCACTTTGACCAAAGACACCACCTCGAACCAGAACAGCCATCACATAATGTTCTTGGTGTTTTTCTGCAAGAGTTTCACCTAGGGCAAATCGGTCAAAAAGTGTATAGAAGTCTGCTTTATCTTTAGGTGAGCGAAACGCTTTGCCTAAATTGGTGACTGCGCCATATGGCTCTATTGCGATTGGGCCAATGTTCGCAGTTGTATAATCAGGATACCAAGTATCAATAGTGCGCAAGGCATTACCAATTTTTTGTGAATGCATAGCAGCTACGTCATTGACGTGATATAAAATTTTACTTTTATCACCTTTACCTTTATCTAATACCAATTCTTCACTAGGATAAACTTCCTGTGCTTTGCCAACTAAGGCATACGCATTAATAGTAATCAATAAGTAAGGTAATTGACCACTAAGGGCTTCAGCGATTTTGTTTGTTAACTTTAAAATATCTGAATTATTTGATTCAAAACTGTTTAGAGAAAACTCTTTAGTATCAAATGTTAGCGTCTCCGTATCACTAATTCTAACGATCACTTCTATTTTTTCAGCGCCAACACGATTACGCCATAAATAACGACCATTAGCGATATTAATAGCGTAACGTTTTGCCAATTCCTTAAAGCCTTCTTGTGAGATATAGTTTTTTGCAACTTCTGGATAGGACGCGTTAAAATCAGCGCCATTACAAGCAGAGGGCTTTTCAACTCCACCCAACACTTTAAGCGTAAAGTTAAAGTGCAGTGTGTCTTGTGATTCACCTAATGCGCAAGCATCCACTTTTTGCAAATTTGCTTTTTCAACTTCGGCATTAAGTTTTAAAGGATCATTCTGAACTGCGGTTTTTAATCGATTAGAAATAGTACCGCGTACAGATTTCTCAATAAGTCTTAATGGGATTGATTTAGTACGATCAGTCCAATTTGTTCCATAAAGATATCCATCTGAAGGTACAAGTTTTTTTTCAAATGCAAGCACAGTTGCATCATTTTTTTTAGTCGCCATGTCTTATTCTCCGATAGAATTTGCTGTTAAAAGGGTTTGGCAAAGATATAAATTTTTCTGAGTATCAACATGATATTGCCAGAGCATGTTGTCTAAGTCTTTAATACGATAGGGCATTACAAATTCACCCAATGTGACTACGCTTTCGGCAAATCTATGAGGTGTTGAATTGTCACGTTGATGCTTAGCTATACCCAAGTCCGAGACACCCTGAAAACCAGTCGCTATGGGTACTAACCAGCCTGCTGTTTTACGCGAACTCGTCCAAATGACTTTGCCATCCTCATCTTGAGTAGAACAATGCATGATTTTTAAATGATCTAACAATGCATCCAAAGCATCTTTTTTTTCATTTTGCATAGCATTGATCATTAAATCTCTACGCTCGATTAGCACATGCCCCAGCATTAGCTTTGCTAATACTCGCCTTATTTCTTGTTCATCATCTTCATCCACAACGATATTTTCAGTACTTTTAACTGATAAAACATCGCCGCTCGCAAATTTCATACAGAGCAGTTGTTTATTAATTGAAGCGATGAGGTTTTCAAGGTCGTCACTGTCCACACCTTGGTATTCAATTAATAAAGAGACTTCTAAATGGCAGCGAGCTTCTTCAATAAAGGCGGGTCTATTTCCTGTTTTATCTAAAGGATTAGCTGTGCCAATAATTGAATTTACAAAATCACCCTGGCCTTTGTAAGTCTGTAAATCAAATTGATGACAGCTAACGGCAATACTAGTAAATTTAGTTTCTGCCAATCCTTGCTGCTGTAAATGTCTTTGTAAAGCATGAACAGCTCCTAACCATCCTGTCATGGCCGGAAAGCCAATAGTGTAGGGGCTACTCATAGCATTAGCATTATGGATTTTAATATGAGGTATTAATAAAAATCGTCTTATCATCTGAAAAACTCCTGATCGTTAGCGAGCGCTTCATCTACATAATTACGTATTTCATGTAACTCATGATCGCTTAATTTTATATGGCTGTCTTTACAGGTAAACTCGTAAGCCTGTAGTATCCAACGTGCAAAATTACGATTAATTTGATTTATCCATTCATCCTCATTTTGTCGTTTTGAAATGTGTTCATCATCAAGCCAAATACGCTGAGCAAGCGGTAAAAATTGATAATGCTCAGCATTAGACCAACCAATAGTTGAAGATCTAATTTTAAAAGCACGTTGCAATACTTGATCAATAATGTATTTAAGCGTGTTACTAATACCATTACGTAGATGGACATTATTAACGGGTACGATCATTAAGCTATGTAGGGTTTGAAAACTATCTTTAAACTGACTTGGGCGTAAGCTGTTTTTAAAGAAGTCTTGGTTAGGTAAGCGTATATCTCGATGTTTTAGTTTAGGTGGCGTGCTGGAAAGTAAATAGGCGCGTCCGGCATTTTGGCTATTCAAAACACTAACGTTTTGAGGTTGTGTGCCACCGAATCCTGTGACTGTTAAATCAAACAAATCATCATATCCAAGAGCATGATATTCATTTTTTCTACGATATTCTTTTGCTGTTTTAGTTTCATCCGAAAACCTTATATTATCAACACGCGTTTTAAGCAAAGTTAATAGGCCTGATGGGGTAAGAACCGAAAGCAAGTGATAATCATCATTTACAGGAAAATAAACTTGTTTGATTAAATGATCTGTTTTACATGATGTATCGATTTTTTTAATACTTAAAAAATCATTTTTTAAACTTTCATAACTAGCAGTAGGAATTGTAAATACTAGTTTTATGATAGAGCTATCTTCTTCAAGATGACTAAAAATAGATTTATCGTCTTCTAATTTTAAACTAAGGAACTTAAACACATCCATAGCTGCTGCATTACCGAACACATCTAACTCATATTCGATATTACCACTACGTAGATAACCATCATTTACATGATTACTTTTTGCTATTACTGAAGATGTTTTGGCACTGGGATGGCTGAATTTACTCGGATGACTCACCATTGAAAGCTGTGAAGCTCGTTTAGCTGCATCTGGTAACCATGTTGACAAACAAAATCTATCTTCAGCATCGGCTAAGATTTGCGTTTCTTCTTCAGTACTTAAAGAAGGTTTTATTTTTGCTTTAAGATAAGCCGTCTTTCGTTCAACAAAAAACTCTGAAATCTTTTGATTCATAATAATCTTCTATTTAAGAATAATTAAATTAGTTTGGAAGTAGGCCAAACTGGTTTGAGTAAACAAATGATTGGATATCCCCATCGGGTAAAGCCAATTCCCCATAACGCTTAGATTTCTCTTTCATAAATTGCTCTTCTTGCTTTTCAGTATCTTTATTGTCAGCTTTATATAGATTACGTAGTTCGGTTTCATAATCTCTTTCAAGCCATAAATTTGTTCGTGATTTATCTGTTAACTGCTCTGCGTGAAAGATGTTATTTATTTCCTCACGGGGTATAAATTGGCCTTGTTCGTTTTTTTCACAAAAAACAGCTTTACCGTCTTGCCACACTAAATACAATAGAATGTCTGGACTACTTTCTCTAAATCGATTTAGTTGTTGTGGTAAAGCGGTTAGCCACCAACATTCTGTTAACCATGCTTGTAAACACTGGGGTCCTTTTTCAGTATACTTAGTTAAATAGTTGATCATGGACTGATGTTCTAAATCCGCAAGTTGTTGCTTTGGGTGTAAGATTTCAGCTTGTTGAATTCTAGGGATTGCGTTTATACCTTGCTTTAAAATGTCTACATTAAGCAATTGAGATAAATCATGCGTCGCTAATTTTAAAGATTTAATGTTTTCATACCCTGGCCGATAGTAAGCAGGTCGCCCGTCTTTCCTTAAACCTTTAAGGTTGTATTGCATTAACGCAATATTGGGCTGTTCAATACCTGTAGTTCTATGTCGTCGAACTCGTCCCGATAATTGAATGATTGAGCGATAAGAAGAAGGTTCTACGATTGCCCAATCAAAATCATGATCACGCCCAACTTCTTCTACCGGTGTAGCCACTAAAACAAATAAAACATGATCCTCATCAGTATTACTAAGATGATGCCTGATAACAGGATTATTAAATGCTTCTGGCATTTCACCGAATTGTTCTTTACGCTTAAGAACCTCATCTAGATGTTTCTCTTGCACATGACGCAATAACAATACTTGTCTACTGTGATAGGCCATCACTTTTGCTGAAAAGTCTAAGTCCCAATCACCCTTTAATAGATATTGAGCTAACGCTATACAGGGAGGTATATTTGCCATTCGAATCAATCCGAATGACACTTTCTTCCCCGTTATTTTGTCAACAGTATGGTGTTGCAAATGTAATTGTGTCGCTGTTTGCTGTATTTTATAAAAATAATGCTCCTGAATTGATTCGGGCGTACTCTCTTCAATAAATAAATCCGCACAGGAGACAATATAAGCTTTGCGTCTAACAATTTGTTTTTGTAGATTATCAATCCGTTTGCTGATAAATTGCTGATGAAAATCTTTATATTGTTGGCAACGAATTATGGAATCATTTTTATCAATTTTTTGCACTTTCGTACCAAACTCATCAATCCAAGCACACCCAACGTAAGGGTAGGCTTGTTTAAAATGACTATGTAGCGCCCAACCTTCTTGGTAGGCATTAAAAAAGCCTTCGGCTAGTGCGGGTGGTATAGTTGCTGAGGAAATCATTACTTTTCGACCTAGCATACCTGCCAAATGAATTAACCGTCCTATTGCTATTAAATCTTTACCATCGAAATCGTCTACTTCATCAATCACTAAATCTGAGGATAATAGTCGTAAGCAAGGCAAAATATATTTACCACCACGTTTAGTTTCGGTTGCAGCGATAATATGATCAATAGTACAAGCTAATACAGGTTTGTATAAAAAGGCTTTATATTTGTTAGCTAATGTTAAATTATGTTTAGGGATAATGGCATCTAAGAAATCAATTATTGGCGCATTTTCATAATCCAATTCTTCATCTAAGAGCATTTCTAATGATTCTGAACCTATTTCTTCATTACTAGGGTCTTCATCATTCTTATGTAATGCTTTTTCATGTAACTCCTTTACCGCTGAAGACCCTATTAAAACAGCTAGTTCGTCATTTTTTAAACCAATTCTATGTCGATATTCATCACCTGTTTGTAGCGTAAGGGTGCGTAACCCAAGCGCTAGGATAAACCGTAAACTTTCGCCATCATTTGATAAAGCTCGCATGATTTTGGCATTAGCAATCGTTTTACCACATCCTGTACTTGCCATATTAACCACAAACCAGCCATAACCTTTGTCATTGAATAGTTCGTTTTGAGTTTTAAAGCGTCCAATATTCTCAACCGCTTTGTCTTGCCATTCGTATTCTTTAGGGCTTTTTTGCTTTAAGTTTTTAATGTCATAGGCTTTGTCCATTTCCGAACTGAATCGGGATAAAGTTTGACTCACTTTTAAAGCATAATCACTCACATGAACTAAATGCTCGTCCAATTTTTGTTTTAATTCTTTTTTGTCTGTATTGGCATAGAGGTTAACTGATGTCTGCCAATTTTTATCTGCCGCACAGGATGAATAATAATGGTCACCTAGCATTAAACACAGACGAGAGTGATGTAATAACAACCGGTAAGCGCCAGAATTAAGAAGTTCCTGAATTTGAGTTTGTGACTGTACTAACTTAGCAGACCATTTTTTTACTTGCTTTAGCCAAGGATCAGATTGGCTCAGCAAACCATCCGGAAATACAAAGCAAGCTTTTAACCGATTTTGATAATCTGCTTCATCATACTTATTTTGATAACCCCATTCGACAGTTATACTTTTTAGCATCCTTGTGATGCTTTCCCTTGGTTGCTCTACTTCCAGTTTTGGATCATTACGAAATGGTAAGCGGTGGTGACTCATAATTAACCAGCCCACCAATTGAGCAATAGGTGGTAAATCTGTCAGAGGATTTTTAACTTGTGTTGCAACAACATTCTTCAGAGATTGTTCATTTAATTGACTGTTAACTAGAAGGTTTAACCATCCCTCGTCAGTAGTGGTATTACCAGATTGCTGTACTAATGCATTTAACAGCAAACACGATATCCATTCGTGGCGTATTGGATCACCTTGTTTTGTGTTTTGTTTAAGCTTATTTTGAAATAAAGCCGTTGCCTTGCCCCAGTCATGGAGTAATGCCGCCATAGCTGATAATGCTTTAATGATAGGTAAATAAGCCCAGTTATTTTCAAAATTACTATTCAGAATGTTTTTTTGTGTACTATTAACAGGCACTATCCCTTCTTCATTAAATCGTTTACGATTACCCACAATCCAAACCAATTCACTCCGACTTCTTGAACGTATCCAATGACAAGAAACAGCGGTACTCTTGGTAGCCGTTTTGCGTAAGAGGGTTTTAACAGCGATTAAGCCATCTTCGGTGATAATGGTTTGCCAGGTGTTATCACCGATGCGGTTGGAGAAAGCATCCAATACGCGACGGGTTCGGTTGAGGGCTTTTTTCTCGCATTGACTGACAAAGGTGATCATCATAATCAGTCATCCCTTAGAGCTTGTTGCTTGACTTGGTCAAACATAAAATCCAAGGCTCTGTGTTCGGTGAACTTTTGTAAGATTTGCTGACGAAATTCTTGTTCCGTGGCTTTTTCTTTAGCACTAATAAAAGCCCAAGGCAAAACGATGGCGTCCTTGATGAGGTCGGCAATATCAAATACTAATGCTCCTCGTCTTGTTTTTCCATGCATGACAGCAAAACCATGTGGAATTCCTAATACCCATAAAGTAGTTGCTGCTAAACCATAAGCTAAATAATTACCATGATTTAAAAATCCATTTGCAAGGTCAGAGTTTTCGCGTTCTCTGACAAAATCATTGAGTTTAGTAACTTTAGCAGCATAACGATAAAGTTGTTTAGTGAGTACTGCTTCTCGCTGCAATAAGTCGCCGACTTTTTGTGCAGTTTGAATTTGTTCGGTGTAACTATTTAATGCACTGTCAATTTCAAAGTCATCAATCAAGAAATTTACAGCTTTTAAATCTCGATCTTTACTCCAAGTGGCTTTTAGATAACTTATGCGGGCATCTTGAAAAGCTTTAGCTACGGCAAGTCGTTTACTATCATCAAACCAAAATTTTAACCACGCTTGAACGTACTCAGTAGGCCGATATTCACTCTGTGGGGTAAGCCATTCAATCTCGCTACCGGCAAACAGCGGAGAGCTTCCACCGCCACAAAAGCCAACCAATACACCAGCACTAGCCAACATTCGCATAGCTGCTTGTGTTAATGATGTGCCTGTTCCCAGTAAAATAACAGTAGTGTTAGCAATAGGGATATTCCAGTAATAGTTTTGATCTTTAGCCTCTGTTAGGTAAAGAACACGACCATCTTTTTGCATTACCCGACATTTCTCTAGGTAATAAATATTGGCTCGTTTAGAATGCAATATGGCTTTCAAATCAGTCAGTTGCTCCATTAACAAATTCCTTAAAGTACATTTAAAACTATTTATGTATATGGAATCTTGGGGATAAAAAACTAACCAAAGATTGGTCTTAAGCCAAAAGCTATTACATGTTTCCGCGTATGAAATTCTTTGAAAAGTTATAGCCTGCTATCCAATAATTATTTTTATGTTAAAAAATACTTTAGTTTTTTCACTTTACCACTAATACCTTATAACTAGTGATTTTTTAACCTTCATCAATAACTACCATTACTTATTGTTGTTATTATCAATAATTACTGGTGGATTTGTCGCATAGGGATTATTAGGTGAATCGTTACTGTATTTTGACCCATAAGTACCGTAAGGGTTGTTGATGGAATCAGGGCTATATTGGCTGCCGTATCTACCATAAGGATTGTTGGTTGAGTCAGGTGCATATTGATTGCCACCCAATTGCCCCAAATATTTTCCAGTTTCTTTATCGTAAATCTCTACTGCACTGGCGGTTGAGGTCATCATGATTAGTAATAAAGCGATACTTATTTTCATTTTACTCTCCTAAAAAAACGGCATAATTGGGATTAAAGAATTACTCATAAATAATCTGACTTCTCAGGTCATGATATTACTCCACACGTTATGCCCTTGTTATAGAGTGTTAAATTACTAAGTACAAAATGCCCTAGCCCGATCAGGATATTCCTGTTTCATAATGGGTTAAAGCGTCTTTAAGGCTACTGTTTGGATACTATGCCTTTCACATCAAAGGACTGCATCAGGGCTTTGTAATTAATGGATAGGGGTTGTTTGTCAGCTAAATCACGTAAGGTAAGTGCTGATAACAGTAAAAAGTGTTGCGATTGCGCATCCAGATCCAAGGTAACGGCCTGTAAACATTCCAGTAAATGCTGACTGTCTTGCACTGAAAAAATCATGGCGATATTGTCAGAAACCAAAGGTTTTATGGGCACAATGGTAATGGCTTGCAAACCATCAGACACGATATTAGGATCAAGTTCCAGCCATTTACATAACACCTTCATTTTTGATAGTTGGGGAATAGTCATGCCTTTTAGCCACTTTCTACCGGTTTCATAAGCAATGGTATTTGCACCATAAGCACGCAAGTTAAATTGATTGACAAAAAAAGCAACAGAGGTCGGTTTTTTATATTTACTAAGCAAGGCTTCAACCAAGTGCTGTGAGAAATTGTGTTTATGGGACGCTAAGTCATTCATATCAGACCAACCATCTTTTAAGTACTACAATTAATTTCTCCAAAGCCACCAATTCACTTTTAGTGTCAACTCGTCGAGGGGGTATTTGCATTGTCATATCGATTTAAACCGGTAAGGTTTCAGGCTGGCATCCCTGTAGGACGCCATCAAAAGGCACCTTAAAATCCGGTACGAAGGTTTGCATAAAGTAAGCGACTTCTGGTAACGAAGAGGCGTTAAGTTGGCTTTCCAATTTACGGGCCGTGACAGTAAACTCAAGATTACCGGTGCGTAGTTCGGATAAACATTTTAAATACGCTGACAAGGTATCTGCCGCTTTTATGATCTGGTGATACCCTTCGGGTTGTTCATCACTTAACAGCACTTGATAGGACGCTTGCAGCGCTTCCGGTAAAGTACTGATCAATTCGTCACAGGCAATAGTTTCTATTTGCCGGTAAGCGGTCGTTAAGGAATTGGAAAAGTATTTGATCGGTGTCGGTAAGTCACCGGTCAACACTTCACTGGCATCATGAAATAAAGCCGCTGTGGCAATGGCATTGGCATCGACCTGACCATTAAAGATTTCGTTACGTATAACAGCCAGTGAATGAGCAATAACCGCTACTTCCCAACTGTGTTCCATGACGTTTTCGGGTTCTGCATTACGCATCAAGCCCCAGCGCTTGATCCAGCGTAATCGGGAGAGAGAGGCATAAAATCTACTGGGATGAAAACTTAACTGACGCATAATGAGACCTATATAAACAAACATTAAATGACTTAATGCTCATTTATGACAGATCAAGACACCTGCTAATGATCAGGGCTTTCTAAGTCTTATGAACATTTATCCTTATAACGGTTATCAGCATAAGACTGACTAGCGACAGATAATGTCGTATTTAGATATTAATGATTGATGGCTTGATAAAATAAATAAGGAGGTAGGCTTACCTTATATATAGTTGAGCAGCTTTCCTATGAAGCTCTGCGATAGTTGATCGTAATGCCTCAGGTGATAATACTTCTAAGTCAGGACCAAAGCTGCTTAGCCAACGTTGTAATTGAGGTGTATCCAGCACTTCTGCTGTAATTTTAAGTGTTTGTGGGTCAATTCGCTCAATTTGCTGATCTATTGCTAATGGTGTATCTATTAAATGATGTCCAGCCCCATTCCTAAAGATAGCGATTAGCTGAATTGACTGTGAACTCTCGCCAAAACCAAAGCCACCTTCGTCAATGTAAGCTTGTAGATCAAAGTTCTCTAGTGGGCATAAGACCTTTTCCTTCAGCTTTACCTTCTGGATACGATGTAATACTAGAAGACGTAAATCAGCATGCTCATTGATAGTGACTACTAGATAGATGACTGAACCATACTGCACCAAGCCTTGTAAATGGACGCTGCCATAATGTTTAGCTTCAGTACTATTAGCCGCAAGATAATCCATCTCTAATTGATAGCCTTGCATTAAGGCGTTATAAACCGTGCGTTGAATACTAGGGTCAATGGTAGGCGCCTGTAAGTGTTGACCGGGCGATAGCACTTTGACCTTCTTTAACCAACTTTGAAGTTTTGAATCAGAATGTTCGACTGAAAAAGCATGTCTAGCTGCAGCAAAATGACCCGCCAAGTTATCGGCAATTGCTACTGGTAACAAGGTTTTAAGATAGGTTTCCAACAGCACCAAAGTCAATGCTTCACTGGATGTCAGTCCCGGGATATTAGCCGGATGCATATTTAATGCATAACGCCAGCCATAGGGCTTACTTCGCGTATCAGCCTCAATAGCAAAAGGAATCGATAAGCGATCTAGATCACGCTCTAAGGTTCTTCGTGTAACGATATAGCCCAATCCCTCAAGCTTGTCTTTTAATTCCTTAACGGTAGTTTTGCGTTCACGGGGAATAAGCTTCAACATTTCCCATTGACGTAATAACGGATCAGCCATGTTGTTCTCCTTAGAGTTACATTGTCATTGAATTGATTAGGTCATGATTTGTCGTAAGGCTAAC
>CAMDOP010000083.1 GCA_945903675.1 Crenothrix polyspora | reverse complement strand
TCAATCTGGTATCTTTGTATCTTGGTTAGCTGTTTATAGCCTTTCATAAGCTTCCTCGTCTTTGGTCGGATTGAAAAAGCCCTGAACTATATCAGCTAACCACTTTCTTTCCTGTTAAAAATGAATTGCACTTATTAGTTGAATCTAAGTAAATTTTATATTAGTTTTAATAAATTAATAAATACAAACTCCATTTCTATTGATAAACAAATATAAGTAATGCCAATGCGAGTATTTAATTACTGCCAGTTGGCCGGTTAATGGTTACAATTGATTTACATAAGTTCATTACTATAGCCGAACATGACAACCTTTATTTAACATAATATTAGACATATTAGGATGAGTGTTTTTCGAAGAAGGTTTTGCGGATATTTTTATATTCACGAAATACTCTCATTTTGCTGTTTAAGTTGCCTTAACTATAATTATCCACTATTGGATATGCTTGCTTTTTCGTAAAATGCTTGTGTATTCGTTTTTAGGTAATTATTTTTTGCCTTATTTGCTTATATATAGGGCAATATTTCGGTGTAAGCTAACAAATTCTGAAGTAATTTTTGATTTAAGAGTGAGTTCCATATGGATATTTATTTAATACGTCATACTCAGGCCGCAAATAATGTGGGCCTGTGCTATGGTCAAACAGATGTGATCTTGGCAGATAGTTATGCTGATGAGATGGCTATTCTACATAATAAACTACCTGAGTTTTCTGATGATTGTAGTGTTTTTAGTAGTCCATTAACACGTTGTTTACAATTAGCGCAGACATTTTCAGATAACGTGGTTACCGATGAGCGTTTATTGGAGCTTAATTTTGGCGATTGGGAAGGTTTGCAGTTTGATGCTATCGACGCTGATGTATTGAAGCATTGGACAGATAACGTTGTTACAGCGAAACCACCTAATGGTGAAGGCTTCGAAGAATTATATGTTCGTGCTACTACTTTTTGGAAAGAATTAATAGCAAGTGATGTAAATCAAGTCTTAATTTTTACTCATGCGGGTGTTATTCGAGCCTTGTTGGCCCATGCTTTAAATTTGCCGTTGGCAAATTCCTTTCAGCTACGAATTGATTCTGGTTCGGTGCACAAGTTGAGATTGCTTGATAATTATCTTTATGTCGAATATATTAATTTATAAATGCATCGCGGTAGTAAAATTTATCTATTTAAAATCCAAGGGCTGCCTGCCAAAGTCGGTATTGGATATGGTGGAAAAAATTAATCCGTGATTGTAATATTTTAGGTGGCTAAGATATGGCTTATGTGTGATTTACTGCAAAACTGCAAGATATTAGTTAGTTGATAACTTAGTTACGATATCACTCAATTTGTATTCTGATTTTTAGCTTGTTGGATATATTGGTTTTCTAGAAATAAACGATTTAGAGATGTATATGAAATCATTAGCTGTTTTTGGTACCGGTTCAGATGTTGGTAAAACAACACTTGTGATGGCGTTATGTAGGATTTTTTCTGACCAAGGCATTAAGGTTGCACCGTTTAAGGCGCAAAATGTATCCAATAATTCAGCGGTAACTCAAGAAGACCGAGAAATATCTAGGGCGCAATGTATACAAGCTGATGCTGCTCGGATAGCTCCCAGTTATTTATTTAATCCAGTCTTATTGAAATCGCACGGTGACGAAACTGTCCAAGTGATCGTTAATGGTTTGGTGCATAAAAAGTTAACTATCTCTGCGTATTATGAAGAAATTGATGATTTAAAGCTACAGGTACAGCATGCCTTTACAAGATTACAGCAAGATTATGATCTTGTTATTGCAGAAGGCGCCGGTTCTCCTGTTGAGTTAAATCTGTTGGAGAAAGATCTTTCAAATTCATTTATAGCTACGACTTTTAGTACTAAAAATATTTTGGTAGCAGATATAGAGCGGGGAGGTATCTTTGCCTCAATATATGGCACCATAGCCCTAATGGATCCAGTCATGCGCAGTAATTTGATAGGGGTGGTCATTAATAAATTTCGAGGTGAAAGGCGGCTCTTTGAAGAGGGCGAAAAAATTATTAATGAACGATTTGGTTTGCCTGTTTTGGGTGTGCTGCCGTTTCAAGTCTTAAATATTGATATGGAAGACTCTCAATCGATAAAGAATTATCAGCAACGACAAGATGATATAAAAATACGTATTGGCGTTATCGCTTATCCAGGTTTGAGTAATTACAATGATCTAGATGTATTAATGGCCGATCCTGAAATCTTTGTCGAATTGATTTCTACTTATCGTCATCTTATGCACTTTGATATGGTATTGCTGCCGGGAAGTAAATCTGTTGTCAGTGATTTGCAATGGCTAAAGCAACAAGGTTTATTTGAAGAATTACAGCAGTTTAATAAGCCTATATTTGGAATATGCGGAGGCTATCAAATGTTTGCCCAAAGCATACATGATCCCGATGCGATAGAAAATGATATTGCTATTATTGAGCCGGGATTAGAGTTTATGGATGATATTGTTCTCTATCAATCACCCAAAATACTTCAGAGCGGTAATTATCAGTTATTTTCCTACTCTGCGATTAAGGGTTATGAAATTCACAGTGGCCGTATGGGTAAGTACCCATTATTTTACCAGCGTAGCCATTATGCCGGCACTCATGTACATGGTGTTTTTGATGATGATGTCTTTCGCGGCGACTACTTCAGGGCTATAAATGCTCATTATAAAGGCTACCATTATCCCGAATATAAAGAGCAGCAAATACAGAGTTTTACTAATATGGTGGCTGATAACTTAGATACCTCGGCGATACTTCAAGCGCTACAATCTGAATGAAGTCTTTGAATTAGCTGAATTATTATAATTAGGGATTGCTCTAAGATGTAGTCCATAACGAGATTGACCTAGGTGTATTAGGCGACAATCTTATTTTGCTTGGCGGTAGTCATGTACTGATGTCCTCGCTCCTCTTATTTTATAGTACCGTTGTTAAATTTTCAGTGACGAATCCCTGTTTAGATAGCATCGATGCTATCTAAACAGGGAATGCTCCGTGTCTGGATAGGAACGTTGCTAAATTAACAGGGAATGCTCCGTGTCTGGATAGGAGCGACGCTAAATCAACAGGGATTGCTCGGTGTTTGGATAAGAATGCTCTGTGGTGACAGAGCACTCTTAGCTCAAAATATCATCAAGGAGAAAGTGTTCTTAATAAATTTGAGTAATCTTCTGATATTTTATGATCAGATTCCTTTAATGAATTAATTTTTTTGCAGGCGTTCATGACAGTAGTATGGTCGCGTCCACCAAAGTTATCACCTATTTCAGGAAAACTGTGCGAGGTTAATTCTCTCGCCAAACACATAGCCATTTGTCTAGGGCGCGTAACATTTTGTTTTCTGTTTTTAGAGGATAAATCGACTACGCGGATTTTATAATATTCAGCGACTGTTTTTTGTATATTGTCTATGGTAACTAGTTTATCTTTGAGTGTAATTAAATCGTGTAGTGCTTCTTTAGTAAATTCTATGGTTATTTCACGTCCTGTAAATTGAGAATTAGCTATAACACGCCTTAAAGCTCCTTCAAGATCACGAACATTAAACGGTATTTTTTTAGCAATAAAAAAAGCAACCTCTTGTGCCAAGTTAACATTAACTTGCGCAGCCTTTTTTAATAAAATAGCGGCTCTAGTTTCCATGTCAGGAGTTTCAATTGATACAGGTAAGCCACAGCCAAATCTTGATTTTAATCGATCTTCAAGACCCACAATTTCTTTCGGATATTTGTCGCAGGTTAAAACGATTTGGTGCTTTTTTTCTAATAAGGTATTAAAGGTATGAAAAAACTCTTCTTGAGAGCGCTCTTTGCCTGCGAAAAATTGAATATCATCGATTAACAAAACATCAATACTTCGATAATAATCCTTAAAAGCATTAATTGAGTTTTGTTGTAAGGCTCTAACCATATCCTGAACAAACTTCTCAGAATGTAAATAGACTATGGTTGCAGAAGGATTCTTCTGTAAAACAGCATTGCCAATGGCGTGCATAATATGCGTTTTACCTAAGCCAGAACTACCATAAATAAGCAATGGATTATATGCTTTTCCTATGTTTTCAGAGACTTGAAGAGAGGCTGCTCTCGCTAATTGATTAGATTTACCTTCGACAAAGTTTTCAAATGTAAACGCTTTATTAAGAAAGTTAGGGCTAACTTTTTTTGCTTCAGTATGTTTATGACTAATTATAGTGCTGGCTAATGTCGGCGCTCTGGATCCAATTTCAAAAATAAGCTCTATCGTACCATTCGACATATCATGTATCGATTCTTCGATTTTTGCATAGAAGTGTTGTTTTACCCAGTCTAATACAAATCGATTTGGCGCTAATAATTTTAATCTGCCGTCAGCTTCAATAGCTTGTAAAGGCCGTATCCATGTACTAAAGTCTGAGCTAGAAATTTCATTTTCAAGTTTAGTAAGGCAGTTATCCCAAATTGAATTCATTGAATTTAGTAATATTTTAATAGGTGTTAATGAAAAAGAAGCTTTTTATTACTATACAGTAATAAAAATATTGCATTACAGAATTGACAGTTAAAGCAGATTATTTTATCATCCCTAGTCTTTTTTATGTGTTTTTGTTAACACTCTATTTGCTAAGGCTCTATTACTATGAAAAGAACATACCAACCCAGTAAAATTAAACGTGCAAGAACTCATGGCTTTCGTGCAAGAATGGCAACTGTAGGCGGACGAAATGTTATAAATGCACGTAGAGCCAAAGGCCGCGCTAAGTTAACGGTTTAGTTGGCGCTGAGTGACAGAACACAGTTTCAGCTTTCCCCCATTGTTACGGTTAAAAAAACCGGCTGAATATAAAAAAGTTTTTGCTAATCCTGTAAAATCGAGTGATACCTATTTTACCCTATTAGCCACAAAGAATGATTTCGATCATCCTAGGCTAGGATTGGCAATTGCCAAAAAAAATATAAAAAAAGCCGTGCATAGAAATATGATTAAGCGGACTGTCAGGGAAAACTTTAGGATAAAACAGCAAAATTTGGGGGGTATAGATATTGTTGTTTTGGCGCGCAGGGAGGCTATCGATGCTCCAGCAGATTTATTAAGAAAGTCATTAGAAAAACATTGGCTTAGATTGGTATCTCGATGCGCATCATGCTCATAGCATTTATAAAGTCGTATAAATACTTTATAAGTCCCATGCTTGGCTCAAACTGTCGTTTTTATCCAAGCTGTTCAAGTTATTCTGTAGAAGCACTTCAAATTCATGGTGCTATTATTGGCTCCTATCTCACAATAAAAAGATTATTAAAGTGCCATCCTTTTCACCAAGGCGGCATTGATAACGTTCCAGAAAAATTTGGTAAAAAGAATGGATAATATAAGATTTATACTGATCGTTACTTTTGCAATGCTGGTATTTATGCTGTGGCAAGCATGGGAGATAGACTACGGTCCAAAACCTGAAGTGGCTGCAATTGTAAATACTACTGTTCCCGCAAAAGAAGATTTACCCTTGGCGTCTACAGATGCAAGCCTGCAAAAGGAAAATGCTGGACATAATGCTATAGCTATTCCTGATGCTTTGGCCCCGATTGTTAAAACTATAACAGTTAAAACAGATGTCATTGCTCTTGAAATTGATTTGCAAGGTGGCACAATTACTAACTTAGATTTATTAAGTTACCCTGTAGAAAAAACTAATTCTCTTGTTGATAAAATGCGCGTGATGGTAGGTTTAAATCCTGCGGAAATAAATGCCACGCCAGTACGTCTATTCGACAATAATGAAGACAAACTATTTGTTGCGCAAAGCGGTTTGATTGCGGGCAGTGGCTTAGCGGCAGCGCCTAACCATTATACGGTTTTCTCTAATGTGAAAGACCATTATACCTTGGAGCCTGGACAAGAGAGCCTAACCATTCCTTTAACGTGGACAGATCATAATGGCCTTGTTATTAGCAAATCATTCACCTTTAAGCGTGGAAGTTACGAGATAACACTGGATCAAAAGGTCAGTAATCATTCAGGTAAAGCGTGGTCCGGTAGGCAATATAGTCAATTATTACGAGCCCCTGATTCTTCTAACAAAGGCAATATATTGACCGGTGGTATGAGAGCTTATAATGGCGGTGTTATTTATACCGAAAAAAATAAGTATCAAAAAATAAGCTTTGAAGACATGGCAGATGATACTTTAGATGTGGCTACTCAGGGTGGTTGGACAGCTATGATTCAGCATTATTTTGCTTCTGCATGGATTCCACCTGCTGACCAAGAAAATCATTTTTACACCAAAGAGCTTAAAGATGGTCGTTACGTGATTGGTACATACTCTCCATCAGTGACGGTTGAAAGTAATAATGAAGCGGAATTTGTTTCACGTTTATTTGCTGGGCCTAAAGTTCAGCCTATGATGGAAGCTTTGGCGCCAGGTCTTGAGTTGACGGTTGATTACAGCGTCTTAACCTTTATTGGTAAGCCCATTTATTCATTATTGAATATAATTCATGGTGCTATCGGTAATTGGGGCTTGGCTATTATGGGCGTGACATTTTGTATTAAATTGTTGTTCTTTCCATTATCGCAGGCTAGTTTCAAATCAATGGCTAAAATGCGTAAAATTCAACCACGCCTTAAAGAGCTACAAGAACGCTTTGCCGATGACAGGCCGCGTTTCAACACTGAAATGATGGGTTTGTATAAAAAAGAAAAGGTAAATCCTTTGGGTGGTTGTTTACCCATCTTGATACAGATACCGGTCTTTATGGCCTTGTATTGGGTATTGAGTGAAACGATTGAATTTCGTCAAGCGCCTTTTATGTTGTGGATACAGGATTTGTCAATACAAGATCCTTTTTACATCTTGCCAATCATCATGGGTATTACCATGAAAATTCAACAAGGTTTAAATCCTGCCCCTATTGATCCGATTCAAGCTAAAGTAATGAAGATGTTTCCTATCGTCTTTACTATTTTCTTCTTGTTTTTTCCAGCGGGTTTAGTTTTATACTGGGTTTGCAACAACACCTTATCTATTATTCAGCAAACGTATATTACCAAGCAAATAGAAAAAGAAGCATAAGTGCTTATAACACAAGATACTATTGCAGCTATTGCAACACCGCCAGGGAATGGCGGTGTTGGTATCATCCGAATTTCAGGTGTTTTAGTTACTGAAATTGCCAAACATCTACTTAATAAATCCCTAATTCCAAGGCATGCCCTGTTTACATCGTTTATAGATGAACATGGCTGTATCATTGATTCTGGCATCAGCCTTTACTTTCCTGCCCCTGCCTCTTATACAGGCGAAGATATATTAGAACTGCAAGGACATGGTGGTTCAGTGGTGTTGGATATGCTGTTAAGGCGAGTGCTTTCATTAGGCGCTCGATTAGCTAATCCAGGAGAATTCACCGAACGGGCCTTTTTAAATAACAAACTCGACTTAGCCCAAGCTGAAGCTGTTGCAGATTTAATTGAAAGCAGTACTGAACAATCGGTACGATCTGCACAAAAATCCATGCAAGGTGTGTTTTCACAGCAAATCAATGAATTGGTTACCGAGCTAACAGAGCTACGTATCTATATTGAAGCGGCTATAGATTTTGTCGATGAAGAAATTGATTTCTTAACGGATGGCGTTGTTGAAAATCGCATCATCAGATTATTGCATAGTCTTCAAAAGATATTAAAAACTGCTCAACAAGGTCGCTTATTGCGCGATGGTATGACCGTTGTTTTGGTAGGCAAGCCTAATGCAGGTAAATCCAGCCTTCTTAATGCGCTGGCTGGGCATGAAGCCGCAATCGTCACGGAAATAGCAGGAACGACTAGAGATGTGCTTAGAGAGCATATTCAGCTAGATGGAATGCCTTTACATATTATTGATACCGCAGGTCTTCGTGAGAGCGATAATTTAATAGAAAAAGAAGGCATGCGCCGTGCGCACGAAGAAATCTTAAAAGCCGATATAATAGTTCTGCTGATTGATGCACGAGAGCTTGATTCAGAAGACATATTAAATAGCCTGCCTGATAATATTGATATTATTAAGGTCTACAACAAAATAGATTTATTAGGTATAGAGCCTAAGCTAATAGCTACAGAAAATGGCTATAAGTGTTACCTGTCTATTAAAACGGGGCAGGGTATGGATTTGTTAAAGCAGCATCTAAAAGAATCTGTAGGTTTTAATGATAATACCAACGATGTTTTTATTGCTAGAAGACGACATATAGTAGCGATAACAACAAGCCATCAATTTGTAGAAAGTGCTTTAGAACAACTGCAGCTTAATCAAGCAGGTGAGTTGGTGGCTGAAGATTTAAGGCAGGCTCAAATGAGCCTTGGAGAAATTACTGGAACAGTTTCTTCGGATGATCTTCTTGGAAAAATATTCTCTAGTTTTTGCATAGGAAAGTAACTAGGTAAAACAACCGAAAACGACGTCATAATAAAACCAAAACAAAAAAGGGCTTGTAGCGATACACGCCCTTTTTTATTGTCTAAAGTTTATTTTTTTACCCAAAAATTACCCTTTCATGTTTTAAAAGGGTGGTAAGGGGTAAGAAATGAAAATTACCATTAAAAAGATTACTAACAAAGCCAGTCATAAACAAAGGGTTCGCCTCGTGTATTGGCATGGTAGGTGCGTCGATGAAAACGTGAAAGCTAGGCACGATAAAAATTGCGAGTAATTATATTTAATTCTTACACGTCTACCCAGCCACCATACCTGAAAAACAGAACAACAAAGATACCCTACAATTAGTTGTTAATAGTAAGGTCAAATAAATTGTCTAAGCTGCAGGCGGTCATTAGTGACAATGCAATCAGTATTAGATTCTACAGTCACTTCGATCACTGAGAATCGTTGAAACGGAGCGTTATCGAAGTGAAGATTTTTAGTCCCAGATATCCACAGTGCTTATGTTTTCGCAAGTGTCTTTTGTGTAGTGAAAATGCAAGCATTACCAAATGGCCAAAAATTCATGGCGTGGGTGTGCGGCGAGTGGAGCAGGGTCGCTGAAGGTATAGTCGAATTTTTTACAGTGGATAATGTTAGTTAAATCAATTTAGTATGGCTAATTGCCTGTGGTTTTGCGTTGTTTATAGCAACTTTAGTGTCGGATTTTTTTACAATAATATCAAAAGTTTTCTGTTTATTCATTTTATCTTTCACTAATTGATTTTAACTTTTTGTAATCTATCATATTTTATAGTTTAGGCATGGATTGTGCTAAAGCTATAACGAAGTAGTTGGTCTTTTAGAATAAGTAAGTAAAGTTGGTTTGATCTTATAAATAATGAGGTAAACAATATGAAAATAAATAGTCTTAGTCAGTCAATACGAGTATCACTAGGTCTTGGCGCAGTATCTTTGGCGTTAAGTTTGGTGTGTGTTATGCCAGTGCAAGCTGATGTTGCACAATGGTCAGGAACTAACAGCGATTGGACAGATAGCGGAAACTGGGAAATAGCACCACCTAGTATAGCGTCTGACGTTATGGTGACTGATTTAATCAGTAGCTCAAATAATACGGTGACTTATAGTAATTCTGGCAATGCCAGTGCCGGCGGCACTCCTAGCACTGCTTTTAAATCGCTGCTAGTAGAGGGTACTTCTACAACCATGACTTTGAGTCAACATTCGGATAGCCTTAACGCAGGCTCTCTTACAGTGGGTGATATGGGTACGGGCACTTTTACGCAGGACAATAGCGCAGGCGCGGCTAATGTAAGTGTACAGAGTATGATTATTGGCAATAATTATGGTGCTATCGGCAGTTATTCCATGACAGATCAAAGCTTTAGCAATGCGCTTAGTCTTAATGTTAGTGGTGCAGAAGTTGTAGGGGAATATGGCGTAGGTACCTTTGTTCAAAATGGAGGTAGTAATCAAGCGGGTAGTTTGTGGGTCAATAATGCTGGTGGTCAGGGGCCTGATAGCTATACCCTTAACATGGGTACGTTAACGACTGGGCAAACAAATATTGGTAATGCCATGATCGACCCGAGTAATACCTCTAGTTATAATCAAACAGGCGGTACTGCAAGCACGGACGCATTTTCTATGGCGACGGGTTGTAGCCTACCTGCAGCTGCAGGTGGCGGTTGTGCGCCGGGTTCAGTTTCTTATGCTAATCTTTCTGGTGGTAGTTTTAATGTGAACGGCTTAGCTATGATTGGGGGAGGCGGTTATGCTGAATTTAACCAATCAGGGACGACAGTCTCAACGATCAATAGCTTAATTGTGGGTGCTGCCGCAAGTTCACTTGATCTGGATACTTCTTTGGCTGCATCTGGGGTTGCCAGTCAGGGTGTGGTCAATTTATCGGGTGGTAGTTTACTTGTTAGTAATTCTACCGTTATCGGTGCTGCCGATTCTACTATTGGTAACCCTGCAATAGCGGGTACTACCTATGGCATCAATGGTGTAGTTAATCAATCTGGCGGTCAATTGTCGGTGGGCAGTAATCTCACCGTTGGCGAGGCTGGCAGCATAGTTGGTGGTCAGGCTGTTTACAGCTTATCTGGTACAGGACAGTTAGCGGTCGCTAATAACTTGGTGGTCGGTGATGAGGTTGGAAATGCTAAAGGTACGGGTGTATTTAATCAGAGCGGCGGCTCATTGAATGCTGCCAATATGACAGTGGGTACGGATGGTACTTTTAATTATTCTGGCGGTAGCTTTACGTTAGATTCAGGGGTTGGGATTTTGACTAATGCCGGACAAGTCAATATTACTGGCAGTGGAAATCAGACGCTATTGGCCAAGGTCATTAATGATGGTAGCTTTAAGGTGACGGGTACGGTCGTAGAGTATACGGGTAGTTTTACCAACAATGGTACATATCACAGCGATCCATCAACCAATGTTTTTAATGGTTTAACTGTGGGAACAAATGGATATTTAATAGGTAGTTCAGGTGATGTATTCAAGATGCAGGGGGATTTTTATAACAACAGTACATCCGGACTATGGGCTACTTCGGCTGCTATGCTGGAATTCACCTCATCGCCGACGACGACGCATAAAATGACCACGATGGGCACAGCTTTTGGGGAATATGAGTGGGGTATTCTACAAATTGATAGTGGTGCCAGTCTTGATTTGAACGGTGTTTATACGGTAGGTTGGCTTGATCTAGTGGACGGTATCACGCAATTAAGTATGCTAACGGGTAATTTTACTATTTATTATGATGCTTCATTGGCAGCAAACGGTTATTTAGCGGGTATTAGTGATAATGGACATCTTGTTGCTTACAATACCCCTTCAAATGGTTTAAATGCTTTAAGTGTGCCAGAGCCCTCTACTTGGGCATTATTAGTCTTAAGTCTATTAGCTTTGTTGTTGCATAGGCGGCATTCAATTATTTAGAGTTCGCTCAAAAACTCAGATGCCAATAATTCAAATAACCCTTCGTCATTAATCTGACTGGCGTTATGAAGATCCGTTTTGTCTTTTGTAATAAAAATTCGATGTGCTTGTTGATACAGCGCTGAACAATTTCGAGCACAAA
>CAMDOP010000082.1 GCA_945903675.1 Crenothrix polyspora | reverse complement strand
CAAAAACCTCTTGTTGCTTATCATCGGGTAATGAGTTGATTTTTTCATATATAACTTCTGCAACATTCATCGATCATATTCCTTATATTAGCAATTTGAGTTTATTCTATTCAAATATAGATAGTATGCAACTTATATTGTAGATGGTTGAACAGGGAAGTATGATATTTTCTGAAATTGTGTTTATTGGGTATATTAAAGCCGATTATTAATCAATTATTCCTAAACAAAAATCAGCCCATTCATTCATAACTACTCTTCTTTTCTCAAATAAATCAGTTCTAAAATACGCCTATTTAGGCTGCCCTACTACTGTATGAGCTAAAACCATTTCAGTTAATTCATCGGCATAATCTTTTGTTTCTGCTCCCCATACTTTCAGGGATGTACGAAATCCATGAACAGTTCCATCTTCTTTTGATATTCCAATATCACGTAGCTTGTTTAATAAGGCATTTTCGTTCAGTGGTTTATTTAACAATGTCCCAGGGATTATATAAGCCAGTCTATTCAACTCAACTAAACCACGCCAAATAGCCCCTGCTATATCTCTAAGTCCGACGTAAGAAAGAACAAAAGTGTTCTAATAGACAATCCTATGACGTCTGAACAGCACTGTTTTACAGAACTTATCAGTTCAATTACTTACCGTTCCCGATGTATTGCCCTTCAGAGTTGAATTCGCGGCTTGTAAAAATGACCAGCTAATCGGTGAAATCAGCGCCAAAGTTGATCATGTGAAATCGCTAACACGCTGTTCTAATACACATGAGCGAATAAAAACCAATAATGTTAGGTGCTGTTTGACATACATATCAAATCAAAGCATCGGGCTATTCTTCAGCTATTTATACCAAGACCTTTCACTCTATCCAGATACAACCTATCTAGCTTCTTGGCAATCCCTAGCCATGTCAGCAAATATTTTGCGTAATGAGCGATATTGGAACAACCTATGTCATCAGTCGCTCCGCCGCTTAGCCGATAGCACCCTATTGCAAACATTCGGCAAGGATATAAAAGCGGATGCAGGGATTGTGCAGGTATTTCTTCGAAGGTTAGTTAGTCTACAATTCAATAGATCGGTATCGTGCTGTCAACTTGCAACGCCCATGCATGAACGCCACCGGTCAGGTTTCTAATAGCTGTAAAACCATTCCGTTCTAAAAATAACGCAACCTGCATGCTGCGTACGCCATGGTGGCAAATGCAGATAATCGGCTGTTGCGCATCCAGTTCGGACAGTCTATCGGGAATGGTATTCATCGGCATCGTTAAGGATCCATCAATATGACCGGCCTGAAACTCCCATGCCTCACGCACGTCGAGTAATACAGGCTGCTCTCGCACTTCATCCGCAAGCCATTCGGCCAATTCAATAGGTGTCAAATTTTGCATAATTTCTCATATCTAGGCGACCCTTCGCAGTTGAATAAAGCCGCCTGCCTCTTTATGTGTCATACCGAATCTCATTTGATTCCGGCGCACTTTTTGTCGGTACAGCTACACCATGAACGTAATCAGGCATTGAAAATCAGCCTCTCCAAACGGGGTAACTCATAGCTGTGACGCTTGCAGCAATTTTTGTAGTTCGCCTTGCTCATACATCTCGCGCATGATGTCGGAACCGCCAACAAATTCGCCCTTGATATAAAGCTGCGGAATGGTTGGCCAGTTAGCGTAGGTCTTGATGCCATCTCGGATTTCCGGGTCAGCCAACACGTCCACCGTGAACAGATTCGGCACGCCGCATGCTTTCAGCATCTGGATCGCAGCGCCTGAGAAGCCGCACTGCGGAAACTGGGGCGTACCTTTCATATACAGCACAACCGGGTTGGTCGTAACTTGTTGGTTAATTCTTTTCTGAACAGCCATCATAATCATTCTCAAAAGTAGTTTAATTGTTGCTTTTAATCCACGCCTCAGGCGTGAAGGTTTGTATCGACAGTGCGTGAATTTCTGTACGCATACGTTCACCCAGTGCCTGATACACTAATTGATGTTGCTGCACCCTGTTTTTACCGGTGAATTTCGGGCTAACGATCACCGCCTCGAAATGCTGGCCGTCATCACCTTGCACTTCCACATAATCGCTAGACAAACCATCCATAATATAGCCTCTTAAGTCACTCGCTGTTAGCATCGCATTCTCTCAATGTTAAAATTACAATGAACACAGATAAGGCATACAGGAACGACCGCCATCATTATTCACCAGGTTTTTATAGACATAAATACAGGACTATTTTAGTCCTATATTTACTTTATAGTACCTGAGTAATTAAGTCAACTACTCTACTACTGTGTGGCTGTCAGCCCGTTGTCAGCGAGCGCAGGATCGAGCAAAGTTCGGCAAGCCGTCGCCAACACCGTAGCAGCTTTATCGAGATCTTTAATGCTCCGTAGCCTAGCCTTTTTGTCGGCTTTGGCGGCATCGCTGCCTAACAGCTTGTATAATTGACCCTCTAATCGATGAAAACCGAGCCAAAGTTAATCATGTGAAATCGCTATCACGCTGTTCTAATAAACATGAGCGAATAAAAACCAAGGTCATTTTTACAAGCTGTTTAACACTCTAGCACTGCTTTAAAACTAACTTGTAATGAGGTACACCCTCAGAATAATACTTTTTTCAGAATAGAATACTTAATAGTTGGCAATTTCATTCTACTGGAATCAGCCTAGTTAGTTATTCCCATCATTCATTTGGATAGTGGCAGAAGCGTATATTAGAGTTATCATAATCATCGCAATCAAGGCCGAGTTGCTAAAAATTATCTAGCTTAAATTCAAGCCATAAAAATAAACGGTTAATAAAATAATGAGGAAAAAACTGATGAATCTTGATACTAAATTTACGGCATTACATTTAGCTATTATTAATAATCAAGCGGCCCTTTATACGTGCGCATGTCCCGTGCATATCAGTATGCAAATCACCAATTTACGTAAGTTATTTAATTATCAAATGGCTTGCATGGAAATGCCGGTAGAAAATGAAGTACAAAAGATAGTTCATCAACGCATTGCAGAAGTTACAAAACAAGCTCATGAACTAATGGAGCAATGTTTGGACGAAGTGTTGGATTTAGAAGGTTGGGACAGAACAAAGCTAGAAATGCCTGAGGGCATCCGTAAGCGTGTAGAAACCAAAGACGCTTAATAGGCGTGTTTTTAAGTTGCTGATTGACTAACCAGCAATTTAATTCGTGACATGAACACTAAACCACCTTAAACGACTGTTAAGCAAATAGTGATGGGCTTTGGTGATACGGTGATCCGTTTAAAAATTGCGGGATTATGTAATGACGACCCACTAAATCGGTGAGCACTATCAATCATCATGAAATGCAATAAGTCATCATTGTAATAACATTGGAAAATCAAATTATTATGGATCAAGCGTTGATAATACTGATTGTAGCAACCATAGTACTCTGGGGTTTTATGGTCTTTTTACCAAAACTTGCATTGTCTGAACTAAGTCCTCTTAGCGCCATTATCTATGAAATCTGTGGTGGCTTAACCGTAGCGTTGTTTGTGTTGTTCTTTATTGGGGGGCGACCCGAATTCACTCTACGCGGCGCAGCATTAGCTTATAGCGTTGGAATATGTGGATTTCTAGGAACACTGACCTATTTCTACGCTATCACAAAAGGCCCCGTAAGCACCGTTGCAACAATGACGGCTATGTACCCTGTTGTTGCTATCATCTGTGGAGTTTTCTTTCTGAACGAAACACTCACACTTAAGAAAATTATCGGCATAGGGTTGAGCTTATTTGGTTTACTACTGCTGGTTTAGCAGACATTGATATATAGCAGGCTGTAGTTTATCTTCTTTGGAGCTCGAAGAGTTTTAAGTATATTAAGTTTAATATTCAATGACGTGGAGGGAGATGAAGATGAGATTGTATAAATAGACTAGCTAGAACTTACCATAAATGACTAGTCCCTAAAGACATAGGAACTAGCATTTCTTCAGCTACTACAGATAAAAACTTTATGTCAGCATCATAATCAACGTAGTCCATAATCCAAAAACAAACCTACGAATATCACCAAGCCAAACCAATTATTATTAAGAAAGGCTTTAAAGCATAGGGTTTTATCTCGATGAAATATTAATTTTTGTTGATAAGCAGAAAGTCCACCAGCGATTAAAACACTACTAAAATAAAGCACACTTAATTGCTGCAACTGCCCAACAGCCACTAATAACATTAAAATAATCAACTGCAAGATAGCCATAATATGTCTATCGTAGCCACCGAAAAGTATGGCAGTTGATTTAATGCCTATTTTTAAATCATCATCTTTATCGACCATGGCATACATGGTGTCATAAACTAAAGCCCACAAAACTACCGCCGCATACATGACCCATGCGACGATGGGAATACTGTTAAGTTGCGCTGAAAAAGCCATAGGTACCGCCCAACCAAAAGCAATACCCAAATAAGCCTGTGGCAATTGCGTGTAACGCTTCATAAAAGGGTAACTGGCCGCTAGAAATGCAGCTACAAATGACAACATAACCGTATAGATGTTAAGCAACCACACCAGTGCAAAGGCAGATAAACATAATACGATGAATACTATCAAAGCTTCTTTGGGTTTAACTCTACCCGCAGCAATAGGACGCTGCTGAGTACGAGCAACATGAGGATCAAAATCTCTGTCTGCGTAATCATTAATAACGCAACCCGCAGCACGCATTAGCACAACACCCAAACAAATAACGATTAACACCGTTATATCGGGCTTGCCTTCACTGGCAACCCATAATGCCCATAAGGCTGGCCACAACAAAATCAAAGTTCCAATAGGTCGATCAAAGCGAGCTAGTAGCCAATATTGCCTAGCTCGATCTTTAATATGTTCGTTCATGAGGGATTTTGTCACTGTCATGCCTTTTATAGTATCGATGTAGATGGTTGGAGGTTAGGGTTTTTAAGCTTAATGCCTTAAAAATGATATTATAGCCATTAATTTTATCGAATGCTGGCTTCCTAGACGTGCAAATCATGAAAGCAATCTGTTATCACAATCCGCGTTGCGGAAAATCACGACTAACCCTGCAATTATTGCAAGACCACAGTATCGATGTAGAGGTGATTGAATACCTTAAAACACCGCCGACAGCTGAAGTATTAGATAAGCTATTACTGATGCTGGACATGCAGCCGCGTGAATTAATGCGTAAGAATGAACCACCTTACAAAGACCTTGGCTTAAATAATATCGAGCTAGACAGAAACGCGCTTATTAAGGCGATGATCGATCACCCCATACTAATAGAACGCCCTATCGTTGTTGTTGGCGACAAAGCCGCAATAGGCCGACCACCCGAAGCAGTACTCACTTTGCTATAACGATAACTCATGATAAAAATACTTGTACTTTATTACTCCCGTAACGGCACTACGGCTGAAATGGCTCATCATATCGCTAGAGGCGTAGCATCCGTTAACGGTGCAGAAGCCTTATTAAGAACGGTGCCAGAAGTTTCTAGCGTTTGTGAAAAAACGGCTGAAAGCATACCTACTCAAGGCGCTATATATGCAACGCTTGATGATTTAAAACAATGTCATGGTTTGGCCTTAGGTAGTCCTACCCATTTTGGCAATATGGCAGCTGCGCTTAAATACTTTATAGATAGTACAACTGAAACTTGGCTTTCTGGTGCTTTGATCGGCAAACCTGCCGGTGTATTTACCTCTACCGGAAGCTTACATGGCGGCCAAGAAAGCACTTTATTATCGATGATGTTGCCGCTTATGCATCATGGCATGTTGCTTTTAGGTTTACCTTACACAGAAACGGCCTTACGCGAAACCTTATCAGGTGGCACGCCTTACGGACCTAGTCATTCGGCAATGGAACATAATGGTTTAAGCACTCATGAAAAAACCTTATGCCGTGCGCTCGGAGCCCGCTTAGCGAGCACGGCCATACGTTTAAATCAGGCTTAAGCAATATGTCTATCAATCCCCTCTATTATTACAGACTTGCCTTAAGCGGTTATTTTGGATTATTTGCTTTATTAATGTTATGGAACACCGTATTAGTGCCGACTACGGGCTTACCTGTCGCCTTAATTTTATTGGTAACTATCACACCTTTATTATTGCCACTGCGCGGCTTTCTCAACAACAATCGTAGAAGCTGCTCGTGGATGGCTTATGTCAGCATGATTTATTTCATACACGGCTCAGTCGCCACTTATGCAAACAACAGCGAACGGTTGTATACCAGTTTAGAGACGCTACTCAGTTTAATGCTTTTTTTCGGCACTACGCTTTACGTTCACTATACAGGCAAACAAAAATGACCCTAGCAAAGCAATTGCCTTTGCAGTTCGAATTTACAGCCAATAAAACCTTTGATGATTTTTTTCCTGACACTCATTTAGAAATAATTAATCACTTACAAAAAGCCAGCGCAGGTTTAGGTGAACAACAAGTTTTTCTCTGGGGCCCATCAGGTATAGGTAAAAGCCATTTACTACAAGCCTGCTGTCATAAAGCTCAAAGTCTAGACTTCAGTTCATTTTACTTTTCTTTTTCGGCTCTAGAGCTACCTGATCCTGAACTACTCACCGGACTAGAGGTGTTTGATGTTGTTTGTTTGGACAATATTGAACAGATAGCGGGAAATACCGCGTGGGAAAGTGCTTTTTTTAACTTTTTTAATCGGCATCGCGATCAAGGTCATAATCTAATTATGTCCGCAGACTGCGCACCTAATCTGATAGCGATACAATTACCTGACCTTAAAACTCGCCTTAACTGGGGATTAACCTTAAAATTACAGTCCTTGTCTGATCATGACAAAATCAAGGCGTTAATCTTTAAAGCTGACAAAATGGGCTTTGAAATATCAGCTCAAGTAGGGCATTTTTTGTTAAGTCACTATGAAAGAGATTTGCCGGCCTTATGGGTATTACTAACAAAACTAGATCAGGCTTCATTGGCTGCCAAACGTAAACTAACCATTCCTTTTTTAAAACAAATTCTTGATCAGTGAGTAAGCGCTGACTAGCTTATATACAACCAAAAAACTAGCAGCGCATACGCCACAAAGTTGATCTTTTTCTACATTGCTTTATTGATAATCACTTTATCATCAATCACTAACTCAGAAATACCACCTAAAGCTGCACGTAAAGTACAAGAGGCTTTTTTAAAGCCACCTTTATCAGCATTTTCACCTAACCAAATCAAAGTAATATAAGTGTCTTTATCACTTTTAGTTTCACTAGGGAAAAACACCTGCTCACCCGTTTCTTTTCTAATGGCCACAGGGCATTTATCACTGGCCATGGTTTGTATGGCGACATAATTTCTAATCGATGCGGCAGCTTCTTTTTGCTCGTTAGAGGGTTCTTGTTTACTAAGACCCACCATAATAAAACCAGCGGCAAAAACACCAAGTACAGCGAGAACAACTTTCATTGTTTCAGACATATAATTACTCCTCTTAAATTATGAAATACAAGACACTTAACATGATGAACGTTGAAACTTGAAATTGCTCCAGCCTTTTGCTCATTAACCCCCCTGTTAAGTTAACGGATCATACACACATAATCTGTATGAGTATACCCACCACAATTATGTTACAGAGTCATTCTAGGTAATCGCTTTACTTATTATCTGTTGTTACGCAGCCATGCCGTGGTTTAAAAAAACACATAATGAGGTCGCTATCGCGACGATGTGTTAATCGGGTATTCGCACCCGAAGGCGAGATACTTTCTTTTGCGCCGCCAAAAGAAAGTATCCAAAGAAAAGGCGGCTCGATTGCCGCTTCTTCCTGCGCTCCTCGGTTTTGTCGGGGGTCGGTAGAGAGGGCGTCCTGCCCTCCTGCCGACGCGCGGCATCCATGCCGCGCCCCTTCGGGCTAATCCCAACAAAACCTGCGGTGCTCGGCGCGGCAAACGAGACTAAAGCAACATTACTGCTTAACATCAGTTATTAGCTAAAAGTCACTGCTATCATCATTGGTTTCAGTCAGATGCATACCATTATTCTCAAGAAGACAAGACTTTTCAGAGCCAAGTTTTATCATTAGACGCACTTCATTCTTTGAGTCTGCCGAATTCAGAGTATCGTCATAGCTAATTTTATCTGCCATATATAAATCGTAAAGTGCTTGATCAAAAGTCTGCATAGACTGTTCTCGCGAATTTTTCATTAATTCTTTGAGCTTATGAATATCACCTTTACGAATATAATCTTTGATTAATGGCGTATTAATTAATATTTCTACCGCTGGATATCGGCCTAAGCCATCATTACGCTTAATGAGTTGCTGAGCTACAATGCCTTTCAGATTTAGCGATAAATCTAACAATAACTGATCATGCATTTCATCAGGAAAAAAATGTAAAATTCTGTCTAAAGCTTGATCCGCATTGTTTGCATGTAGCGTAGACAAACACAAATGCCCTGTTTCTGAAAAAGTGATGGCATTTTGCATGGTTTCTCGGGTTCTAATTTCACCTATCAAAATAACATCAGGCGCTTGCCTTAGGGTATTTTTTAAAGCGACTTCATAAGATTCCGTATCAATTCCTACTTCACGCTGAGTAACAATACAACCTAAGTGAGGATGCTGAAACTCTATTGGATCTTCAATCGTTATAATATGACCACTACTATTTTGATTCCTATATTTAATTAACGAAGCTAATGAGGTCGATTTTCCAGTACCTGTCCCACCAACAAAAATAATCAAACCACGTTTTTCCATAATCATGGTTTTTAAAATAGGCGGTAAATTTAAATCATCTGCATCAGGAATATTACTTTCTATCCGCCGTAACACCATGCCTCCACAATTGCGTTGCGTAAAGGCACTAACCCTAAATCGTCCTAGATCATTCACATTAATTGCAAATTGACACTCTTTGGTTTTTTCAAACTCATCTTTTTGTCGCTGATCCATAATGCTTAATACCATCGCTAAAGATTGCTCAGCGCTTAAAGGCATTTCAACTGCGGGCAGTAAACTACCATCTACCTTTAAGGTAGGGGCTCTTTCTGCAGTAATAAATAAGTCAGAAGCTTTCTTTTCAACCATGAGCGCCAGTAACATATTAATATCCACAAAACCTCCTAGTGAAATAAAGTCTTATCAACGGCTTTAGTCGCAGCTATTTGTGGACTCACCAAACCTTTATCAACCAATTCTTTCAAATTTTGATCTAAGGTTTGCATACCATCTCTACGCCCTGTTTGTATCGCTGAATACATTTGTGCCACTTTAGCTTCGCGAATCAAATTCCTAATCGCTGAATTACCGACCATGATTTCATGCGCGGCAATGCGACCACCGCCGATTTTCTTCATCAGTGTTTGGGAAATAACAGCCTGTAAAGATTCTGATAACATGGAACGTATCATGTCTTTTTCAGCCGACGGAAACACATCAATAATTCGATCGATGGTTTTAGCAGCAGACGTTGTATGCAAAGTACCAAAAACCAAATGACCGGTCTCCGCTGCCGTTAATGCTAAACGTATGGTTTCTAAATCACGCATTTCACCCACCATAATAATATCTGGATCTTCACGTAAAGCAGAACGCAATGCTTCATTAAAACCATGAGTATCTCTATGAACTTCACGCTGATTAATTAAACACTTTTGACTTTCATGCACAAATTCAATGGGATCCTCAACCGTCAATATATGGGCATAATCATTGCAATTAATATGATTAATCATAGCCGCTAATGTCGTTGATTTACCTGATCCGGTAGGCCCGGTCACTAACACCAAACCTCGAGGCTTTCTAGTGACTTCCTCAAAAAACTTTGGCGCATCTAAGTCTTCCAGTGATAAAACTTTTGAGGGTATCGTTCTAAAGACTGCGGCAGCACCACGCTCCTGATTAAAGGCGTTGACACGAAACCTTGCGACACCGGGCAATGAAAAAGAAAAATCAACTTCTAAAAACTCCTCATAATCATGACGCTGCTTATCGTTCATAATGTCATAAATCAATGCGTGTACGGATTTATGATCCAATGCGGGAATATCTATACGCCTAACATCACCATCAACTCGAATCATCGGCGGCAGACCTGCCGATAAATGTAAGTCCGATGCCACACTTTTAACGGAAAAAGCCAATAACTCAGTAATATCCATAACCACTCCTACTAGGTTTGTGTAATAAATACATTATTCCTATAGAAAAATTGTCCTATAGGATGTGCTGAACGACAGTGAAGCGCATCACTCTATTAAAAATAATGCGCTTCACTGTCGTTAAGCACATCCTATCTAAGAGTGACGCCTTGCTTTTTTAAAACAGTATTGTTTAATAGTAACCATTATGATCACCACAAACTTTGAATTCACATGATAACCAGTCGACTTAAAGAAATTCTTGATCAAGTTAAGCAGGCAGAAATACACTACCATCGCCTTCCTGACTCTGTTTTATTGTTAGCCGTTAGTAAAACTAAGCCTTCGTCTGATATTGCTGCCGCCTATCAAGCGGGGCAACGTCATTTTGGTGAAAGTTACTGCCAAGAAGCCTTAATAAAACAAGGTGAATTAAGTGCTTTTTCTATTACTTGGCATTTTATTGGGCCTATACAATCCAATAAAACTAAAGCAATTGCCACGCATTTTGATTGGGTACATAGTGTCGATAATTTAAGCATTGCTCAGCGCCTTAGCAAACAACGCCCCACTAACTTAGCACCCTTAAATATATGCTTACAAGTCAACATGAGCAATGAACTAAGCAAGTCAGGCATTAACCTTAACGAATTACCACAACTTTGTGAACAAGTTGCTGCATTGCCTAACATAAAACTTCGTGGCGTTATGACTATTCCAGCACCCGAAGATGATTTTGAACGACAACGCCAACCTTATAAAACCCTGTATCAAGCCATTAGCAAACTTGATCATTTCAAACTAGATACCTTGTCTTTTGGCATGAGTGGAGATTTAATCGCCGCCATTGCAGAAGGTTCAACTATTGTACGAGTCGGCAGTGCCTTATTTGGAACTAGGAACTAGCTACGGAGCAATTTATCCATCTACAAATCTGATCACGAATTCAAAATAATTAAGTGATCTCTTTAAAAGCGGATGCTACCATAAACCCTCAAAACAACCTTTTGCTTTTTACAATCTAGGAAGATCATTATGCCAAAATATATTATCGAACGTGAAATCCCAGGCGCAGGTTCTTTAAGTGCACAGGACTTACAAGGCATCTCACAAAAATCTTGCAGCGTCCTTAATGAGCTAGGCCCAAAGATCCAATGGCTAGAAAGCTATGTAACGGATGACAAAGTTTACTGTGTTTATATCGCACCCGATGCTGAAACCATTAAAACTCATGCAGAACAAGGTGGGTTCCCTGCAAACCGTATTTCTGAAATTAAAACCATCATTGACCCTACAACGGCTGAAGGCTAAATAACTGTAGGTCGGATTAGGCGATAGCCGTAACCCGACACACTACGACACAATGTCGGGTTACGCTGTCGAGACTGTGAAAGTATTATGATTTTAGCTTCCCCCTTTGTAAAAGGGGGACTGAGGGGGATTTTTTAAAATTATAGGCTACTAATATTTAATGATTATTTTTAATAGACCAAATCTCCCCTAGCCCCTCTTTGCTAAAGAGGGGGAAAT
>CAMDOP010000081.1 GCA_945903675.1 Crenothrix polyspora | reverse complement strand
CTGCATATACTTGTTAAACAACTACCAGAGTCTTCAGATAACACTTTAAACCAAACAAATATTAAACTCAGAACCTATCAATGTTATGGCTTGTTACAAAATAACGAAGTATTGTTCAGAATATCCATGAATCTTGTGCCTTTAGAAGAAATCCTTAAAAACATACGTCAAGAGACTCAATAATCGCGCTATCCACTTAACACGGCACAAAGCGTTTGCGTAGTCACGTAGGTCGGGCAACGGCTTTATCGTTGCCCGACAATCGGCATTCAGCTTATCTCATGTCGGGCACGAAAAGCATGTGCCCGACCTACAAAGCTAAGCACAGACAAAGGACGAAGGGCAAAGGATTAAAGGTTAAGCCTAGTATCTGTCACGCCTGGAGTTGCTAACCTCCTAGGCTTAATCTTTCGCCTTAAGCCTTTCGTCTGCGCTGAAACTGTCACGCTTCAAGTTGGTAGCCGCCCCCTCTTTGAAAAAGAGGGGGTCTGAATGATTACCATTAATATATTAAGCGCTTATTTTATCCAACTCGAACGCTGCATGTAAAGCTCTAACGGCTAACTCTAGGTATTTTTCATCAACGACGACAGAAATCTTTATTTCTGAAGTGGCAATCATACGTATATTGATACCTTCTTCCGCCAAGGTTTTAAACATCGTACTAGCAATACCAGCATGAGAACGCATACCGACGCCGACTATAGACACTTTGACAATAGTATTATCGCCAGTGACTTTTCTGGCACCCAAATCCGCACAAGTTTGTTCCAGTAAAGCGAGTGCACGCTGATAATCTTTACGGTCTACCGTAAAAGTAAAGTCAGTGGTGGCATCATCAGCAATATTTTGGACTATCATATCCACTTCAATATTAGCATCAGCAATAGGACCTAATATTTTAAAAGCAACACCGGGCAAATCAGGCACACCAGTAATGGTTAACTTTGCCTCATCGCGATTAAAGGCAATACCTGATATTAAAGCGCTTTCCATTTGTGTATCCTCGTAAGTAATAAGTGTGCCATTGCCTTCTTTAAATGATGATAAGACGCGTAAAGCCACGTTATATTTGCCAGCAAACTCTACCGATCTAATTTGCAGAACTTTAGAACCTAAACTGGCCATTTCCAGCATTTCTTCAAAAGTAATATGATCTAAACGCCGGGCTTTAGGCTCAACTCTAGGATCCGTCGTATAAACACCATCAACATCCGTATATATATGACATTCATCCGCTTTTAAGGCTGCGGCTATAGCCACCGCTGTCGTGTCAGAGCCACCACGACCTAAGGTAGTGATATTACCTAACTCATCGACACCTTGAAAACCTGCGACGACTACCACTTTTCCAGCATCCAGATCCTTGCGTAACTTGGCATCATCAATTTTGCGTATACGCGCTTTAGTAAAGCTGCTGTCGGTTAAGATCTTAACCTGTGCCCCCGTATATGAACTGGCTTCACAACCTAAGTCATGTAAGGCCATAGTTAATAAAGCCACCGTAACTTGCTCACCGGTGGAAATCAACACATCCATTTCCCTTTCCGTAGGCTGAGCTTGCATTTGTTTGGCCAAAGCAATTAAGCGATTGGTTTCGCCGCTCATAGCGGACAAAACCACCACTATTTGATCGCCCATATCATGGGCTTTTTTGACTTTATCAGCGACTGCTTTAATGCGTTCAGCAGAACCTACTGAAGTACCGCCAAATTTATAAACTAAAAGGGCCATCTTAAACCTGTGTTTTGTTGATTCTTAAGCTAGAAGTCAAAATTTAGCTGCTAGCAGGCTATGGTAAAAGGTTTTTGTGTTTATTTATACTAATATCAAAAGAAATTGCATTGATTTGTGGGTTACTAACTTAAGGTGGGACAGATTTAGCTTAATCTTTCATTTTTGTTATAGCTCTTTTAAGGGCAGGCAAATGAAGAAACCTGGCTCTGTAAGCATTAAGTTGCTTGCCTCTTAGATTTTTCTTTTCGTCTTTCGCCCTTCGCCTGCTCTTAATCCATAGCCACACCTAAACCGCCCAAACCACAATAACCAGTTGGATCCTTAGCAAGATATTGTTGATGATAGCTTTCAGCATAATAAAACAAAGGAGCCTCCATTATCTCTGTCGTGATCAAGCCAAAACCTGCTGCAGTCAAGGCTTGTTGATAATCTACTTTAGAAGCTTGTGCCTCCATCAATTGCTGCTCTGTGTAAGTGTATAGTCCTGAACGATATTGCGTACCCCTATCATTACCCTGCCCCATGCCCTGAGTGGGGTTATGACTCGTCCAAAACAAGTTTAAGAGCTCGCGATAAGTACACACGGCAGTATCAAAAACAACCAGCACCACTTCATTATGTCCTGTCATGCCAGTACACACTTCATCATAAGTAGGATTAGGTGTAAGGCCGGCGCAGTAACCGACTGCGGTACTGACTACCCCAGATTGCTGCCAAAATTTTCTTTCCGCCCCCCAAAAACAACCTAAGCCAAAGACAGCTTGCTGTAAATGCTCAGCAAACGGAGGCGCTATGGGCTGGCCTGTGACAAAATGTTGATTATGAATTGGCATAGCTGATTGCCGACCAGGCATGGCCTGCTCTGCTGTAGGTAAAGTGAGCTTTTTTGATGACAAAATCATGACTTATGGTATTTTGTTGATAACAAGAGAATCCTAAGCCTTAGCTTACTGGAATTTTTATCATACACAAAGCATAGGTTTTAATAGGAATAACATGACAGAACAAGATGTATTACGCCGATTTATATTTGAAGACCTTGGTGTTAGAGGAACGTGGGTTAATTTAACGCAAAGCTGGCAAGCTGCAAAACTACATCAACAAGGTCCTGAGATTGCACAACTGCAATTAGGACAAGCCTTGGCGGCTGTGGTGATGCTATCGTCTACCATTAAGTTTAAAGGCTCCATGATCTTGCAAGCCCAAGGTGATGGTGATCTTAAAGCCTTGGTCGCTCAATCTACCGATGATCAAAAAATACGCGGCTTATTGCGTAGTGAACAGCACGTCCCTTCAGGTACTTTAGAAGACCAGTTTGGACTAGGTCGTTTAGTATTAACCATAGAACCTGATGAGGGCAATCCTTATCAAGGTGTTGTGCCGTTACAAGGTAAGAATTTGGCCGCAGCCGTACAAACTTACTTTGAACAATCGGAACAACTGAACACTCGACTCTGGTTATTTGCTAATGAGACGTCTGCGGCAGGACTATTAATACAAGAACTGCCCGCACAAAACGGTGAGTATGACGACTGGCAACGCATCGAGCTATTTGCCAACACCATTACCGAACAAGAGGCGCTCACCCTAGACTGCGAAGAGCTCTTATATAAGTTATTTAATGAAGAACACCTGCGCTTATTTGATGCTGAGCCAGTAGCCTTTCAATGTGCTTGTTCTAAGCACAGAATTGAAAGAACCCTGCGCGCCATGGGCAGAGAGGAATTAGAAAGTATCCTACAAGAATTCGGTCAGATTGAAGTCGATTGCGAGTTTTGTAATGAACATTACATTTTTGATAGTGTAGATGTAGAAACCTTGCTCTCTGAAGAATCTATAATAAACAGCTCTGAAACTCAGCATTGATAGCGTTATGTAGGGTGGGTAAACAGCTTTATCGTTTGCCCACCTTATGCCGACCTGGAGTGCAATAGCTTCAGCTATTGCCTTTCCGCTCGTTCCCAAGCTCTGCTTGGGAATGCAGCCTTGAAAGCTCTAGCTTTCCGAAATAAAGCAAGCTAGAGCTTGCTGCTTTTTGGTTCCCAAGCAGAGCTTGGGAACCAGTAGCAAATGGGCGTATGCAATACGCCCCTACGGGTCATTAACACAATGTTATCGTTCCTGCGTGAGGGGGATCGAGACATAAAACCGGTGTAGATACCTATCAAATGATATAATCCCAGCCAATTTAAAATGATTAAGCTTAGGCTTAGGCTTACTAAAGCGTCATTCCCCAAACTCAAAGCCTTGCTATGACAATCATCTCAGTTTTACAAACAGCCTTAAAACCCTCCTCCTACCATCTTAAAAAACCGAGTGACGCTTACTCCTTACCCATAGCCATCATCGCGCTTGCCATAGCCTATGTCATAGCCGCAAAACTGAGTTACTTTTCCACCGTTCCACCTGGCTATGCTTCGGCTATCTGGCCAGCGGCGGGCATCGCTTTAGCCGGACTATTAGTTTACGGGAACCGAGTTTGGCCCGGTGTGTGGTTAGGTTCATTAATAGCCAATGGCTTGATTCCCGATTGGACGGGTTCAACTTCAGATATTTTAATGTCCCTACTGATAACCCTAACCATCAGTAGCGGCGCAAGCTTGCAGGCCTTGGCCGGTGCTTATGTGCTTAAGCGCTATGCCGGTTATCCTAACGGACTTATAAGCGAAAAATCCGTATTGTTATTTATGCTTTATGGCGGCGTGTTAAGCACGCTGATCAACTCAAGCTTATCCGTATCACTGCTAGTCGCCACCGGCAAGACCCCACTAAGCAACGCTCTAAACAACTGGTTAACCTGGTGGACTGGAGATCTATTAGGGGTGATGCTCTTTACACCTTTGGCACTCGCTTGGCTGTTAAAGGATACCGATTCTTGGCGTCATCGACGACTCGCCATCACCCTACCCACATTGGCGATGCTGACCTTAACAGCATCGGCCATTGTTTATGAGGCGCGATCTAGTAATGAACGCATACAACTAGAGTTTGATCAGCAGACTAATAATATCAACAATGCAATTAAAATAAGTCTTGATAATGACACTCATATTTTAAGTGCGCTTAAAAATTTCTTTTCAAACTCAGAATACGTTAGCAGAGAAGAATTTAAGCTCTACACTGAAGGTTTATTAAAAGACTATCAAGACATTCAGTCTATGAGTTGGGATCTTGTGATTAAAAACTCAGAACGAGCAGTTTTCGAAAAAAAAATTCAACAACAAGGCTTTCCCAATTTCCAAATCTACGAACTCGATAGTAACAACAAACCCATACGCGCCAAAGACAGACCTAGCTATGTTGCGATAACCTATACAGAGCCTTTGCAAGTCAATGAAAAGGCCCTAGGCTACGATATTTCATCAAATCCAACGCGACTGGCAGCACTCAATATTGCCACTGATAGCGGTGAACTGACCTTAACCTCTCGAGTTCAGCTGGTTCAAGATAAAAGTCAAAATAGCGTACTGGCTATAACGCCCCTCTATGCTAAGAATGTTGCTCAACTCACCTTAGAAGAAAAACGCTCAGCTATTTTAGGTTATATCGTAGGCATCATTAGAATTAATAATGTCATTATTTCGACCCTTAAGCAGTCAAATACTACGGGTTTATCTTATCGTTTGCTAGACAGCGATGCTCCGGCAGAGCAACAACTGCTCTATAGCAGTGACCCGTCATTCCCCTCCCCCCTAGTCACACAGGAAAAATCTTGGTTCAGTAACCAAAAAACCTTAAGCAGCCGCATAACCCTACCTTTTGGGGGTCGAATCTGGACCTTTGAAGTGGTACCTAACCAAGATTACCTTGCCACGCATTACTCAGGTCATGTCTGGCTAGTGATGTTATTAGGTTTACTATTAACCGGCCTAGTCACCTTAATTACACTGATAGCCTCAGGGCGTGCTCGACGACTACAGCAATTGATCAGCGAAAGCACTGCAGAACTTAACCAGCAACATGAACTCGCCTTATCGCTGATGCAGGACAAAGAAGACCTCCACCAGCGATTAAACTTAATACTTGACGCCACGGGTGAAGGTATTTTCGGCATTGACCTAAACGGTGAGTGTGTTTTTATGAATAGCTCAGCGTTAAGGCTACTCGGTTATGCCTCGGACCAAGAAGTGCTAGGCAAACATAACCACCAGCTCATTCATTATGCTCATGCTGATGGCTCACACTATCAAGTACAGCATTGCCCCATCTACAAGGCTCTGCATGGCGAATCAAATGCCTCGATAGATACAGAGGTGTTCTGGCGTAAAGACGGCACTAGCTTCCCTGTACAATATGAAGCACATCCGATTATAGAGAACGAAATAATCATCGGCTGCGTGGTTAATTTTATGGACATCAGCGTGCGCAAACATAAGGAAAAGCAACTGATAGTGGCTAAAGAGCGTGCTGAGAATTTAGCCAAAACTAAAACGCAGTTTCTAGCTAATATGTCACATGAAATTCGCACGCCCATGAATGCGATCATCGGCTTTTCAGAACTGGCCTTGCTTAAAGACATGCCGGCGGACATTAATGAATATTTAAAAAACATCAATACGGCCTCCAATAATCTGCTGGCTATTCTTAATGATATCCTAGACTTATCTAGACTTGAAGCCGGACAAATGACTCTTAGTATGAGTCCCTTTAGTTTGCATGACGTAAAAAAGACTCTACACAACTTGTTTATTAATGCAGCGCAAAGCAAAGGCTTAGCCTTGAACATAACACTAGCCAGCGATGTGCCAGACACCGTTATCGGTGACAGTATCCGTTTAAGACAAGTGTTGACTAATCTGCTAGGCAATGCCATTAAATTCACCCTACAAGGTGCAGTGTCATTAAACATTAGCCTACAACAAGCTAATGACCAACAGGTACGCTTATTATTTGCGGTGAAAGATTCCGGCATTGGCATCAGTACAGAGCAGCAAGCTAAGTTGTTTAAAGCCTTTAGTCAGGTAGACGATGGTTTTAACAGAAACTTTGGAGGCACAGGCTTAGGCTTAGTGATCAGTCAAGACTTGGTGCAGATGATGAATGGTACTATTAAAGTAGACAGTCTGCTAGGTAGCGGCAGCTGTTTTAGCTTTGAGCTGACGCTACCCATAGCCGCTATGCCAAAATCTGCTAACCTTAATTCGCCATCTAGTGACAGCCCTTCGGTTTTACTCACCGAAACAAAGGCACTGGAGGGTATTAAAATTCTGGTCGCTGAAGATGATGCCTTTAACCAGAAGATTATCCAACAAGTACTCAAGCGCTTAGGAGCCAGCCATATTGTCTTGGCCAATAATGGTTCTGAAGTCTTAAGCGCCTTAGAGCAAGAGGATTTTGATATGGTGTTAATGGATTTACACATGCCCATCATGAATGGTTATGAAGCCACCACCGAAATCCGTAAACGTCCACAGTATGCACAGTTGCCGGTGATCGCTTTAAGCGCCAGCATAACCGATGAAGATAGACAGCGAAGCCTAGCAGTCGGCATGAATGATTTTATAGGCAAGCCTATTAATGTGAATGAATTAGTGTCTACCTTAAAACTATGGCTAAATAGGGAGCGCTGAGCTCTAGTTATGTAACTGATGTTACGCAGCCGCCATTCAGCGGTTAAATAAAAAAATAATGAGGTCGCTATCGCGACGATTTGTTAATCGGGTATTCGCACCTGAAGGCGAGATTGCCGCTGCTTCCTGCCCTCCTACCGCCTCGCGGCATCCATGCCGCGCCCCTTCAGGCTAATCCCAACAAAACCTGCGGTGCTCGGCGCGGCAAACGAGACTAAAACCACGTTACTGCGTAACATCAGTTATGTAAGGTGGGCAGTAAATATTATCCACCTTACTCGACTATGTTCACTCACAATTCTAATTTATAACCTTACTTTACTTTCAATGTGCCTTTACACTCAGTAAAATGCAAGTGCGCATGACCTAGAAAGCTTGACTACAAATTTGTTTTATCCACTCTCACTGCATGACTTCAGCCCCCAACATCACCACAAACTGCCCCCACATTATATAAATATCGACCTTACTTCGCTGGGAATGTGGATGCGCTTTATTCCATAATGCGAGCTAACATCAGCATCAGTGCGAGGTCACCTCATATAAAGTTTGACCACACCTCGTAAGGCATGCACTCTTATTTTTTAGCCATGCACTGCCTAGTTTAAAAAAATATGCCATGAATCTCTTGACATAAAGCTGAAAATCTTTATAGTTCACCTAACGCAATAACACTGCCGCTTTATTTTACCTCACTCTCTGGAGTCATCCTATGCAAGCAAAACTCTTACTGACCTTTGATCGTCTAAGTGAAGCTGATATGTTAGCCAAAACAGGCGCGATTATCTCTGCTCTTAGTAATAACCCAAATTTTCCTGAGCCATGGTTACCCCAATTACCTACATTAGCCCAACTAAGCACAGCCTATGACGCTTACCTTAATGCTTATCATGCGGGTTTAACGGGCGACAGCGTAAAAATCGCCTTACGCAATACCGCAAGAGCAACATTGACGGAGTACATTAAAAGATTAGCACCCTATCTTGAGATAATTGCTGAAAATGATACCGTTAAACTGGCTAGTTCTGGCTATAGCTTACGTAATGAAAGTGTTCACAGCAGTGGCAATGATCTGCTACTAGCACCTAGCAATATAAAAATTACTCATGGTTTAAGAAAAGGCAGCCTAAACATACGAGCTACACCCTTACAAGGTGCAGGTAGCTATGAAATACAAACGACGCAGCTTGATCTTACTATTGAAATTAATTGGCAGCATCAACAAACGTCCTTGACTTGTTCCCATATTATTTTGGAAGGATTCATTCCTACCAAAACTTATTGGATAAGAATGCGAGGCGTTAGTCGCCTTGGGCCAGGTGCTTGGTCTGATCCTATTATGATGATTATTGATTAAGCCAGCTATTTCAGCAGACGAATGTCGCTTATATTAATGGGTTAGTAATTTAAGGCGGCGCAAAGTTTGCAACCCCGACCTGCATTGGGTTAAGGGTTAAGGGTTAAGCCTAGCACCAGTCACACCTTAAGTTGCTAGCCTCCTAGGCTTAGCCTTTCTTCGCCTTTAACCTTTAACCTTTAACCTTTAATAGGCGGGACGGGGCTTGCAACCCCGTCCTTAACGTTTAACGTTTCGAAAGCTATTGCAGCATCCAAACGATTCGATCGGGGTTACAAACCCCGACCGGCATTGGCGAAATCTGTAACGTTATAAAAGCATAATTTCTAACAATTCCGGTAGATGAATGAAACCTAAATCAGTACCAGATCAATTATTTGAATTAGTGGTATGGGTATGTGTATTCTCTTTGTTGATGATATTAATGAAGTTCGTATGACCTATACATCAGAAGTCTATGAGACATGCCCATAAGTGATTAAGGCCTTTAACCTTTAACCTTTAACCTTTAACCCTTAACCTTTACCCTACATCTTAATATACCGATAAAAAACATGCTTGGTGATTTCAGCTGATACTAAATACAAGGCTACGATCAAGGCTAATAGTGCCAATAAAGACGTTGGCAAAGGCACAAAGCCGATAACAGGAGCTAAGGGTGTATATGGCAAGCTTACGGTAATACCCACAATGCTTAATGTTGCCGCTATTAAATAGTTTCCGGGGCGCGTTTTAAAAAAGGCACGGCTACTACGCACGACAAAAACAATTAATGACGCTGAAACTACGGATTCTAAAAACCATGCAGTACGAAATTGTTCTGCTGATACATCTAAGCTTAGCAATAAGCCAAAGGTCGTATAGTCAAATATTGAGCTGACCAGCCCAAAGGTGATCATAAACTTACGAATAAACTTAATATCCCAGCGTCTAGGTTGCGCGATCATGTTCGCATCAACATTATCTGAGGCAATGGTCATTTCTGGAAAGTCAGTGAGTAAATTGGTTAATAAGATTTGCTTAGGCAACAAGGGCAGAAAAGGCAAAAACAACGAGGCGCCAGCCATGCTAAACATATTACCAAAATTAGAACTGGTGGCCATAAACACATACTTTAAGGTATTAGCAAAGGTCGTGCGACCTTCCTTAACACCTTGCACCAACACATTTAGACTTTTCTCCATTAAGACAATTTGTGCGGTTTCTTTAGCGACATCGGCGGCACTATTAACAGAAATACCTACATCGGCTGCATGTAAAGCCGAAACATCATTAATGCCATCACCCATATAACCGACCACAAAGCCGGCTTTCTTTAAGGCCAAGATAATGCGTTCTTTTTGATTAGGCTCAATTTCGGCAAATAAATCAACCTCTGCAACTTGATTAACTAGGGCTAAATCACTCATTTTATGAATTTCAGGGCCGGTCAGTATTTTTTGTTCGGCTACGCCTAATTGTTTACTGACCGTAGCCGCCACTAAGCGATTATCGCCGGTAATAATCTTTAAGGTAACGCCTAACTCCTTCAATTGTGAAATAGTCTCTGAGCTATCGGCTTTAGGTGGATCAAAAAATACAAGAAAACCTAAAAAGCACATCTTACCTTCATCAGCTTTTTCAAGATCATCACGATTATCCAAGCGCTTATAAGCCAAACCTAAAGTACGATAACCCTGCTGGCTGAATTCTTCATAACGTTTATGTATCAGTGATAACGCCGATCCTATAGCAAGCGTACCGACATTAGTGGTTTCGACTTCAGTGCATAAATCCAGTACATTTAATAATGCACCTTTAGTCAACAACATCGTTTGCCCCTGATCCTCTAATAATATACTTAAACACTTACGATAAAAGTCATACGGTATTTCTGCTAATTTTTCAGTGCCCACTAAATCAAAGTGTCTATTTTGCCTAATGGCATTATCAATAGGATTATTAAAGCCAGTTTCGTAGATGGAATTAAGATAAGCATATCTTGCGACTTTATCATTAGCATCGCCAAAAATATCGACCGCACCCTGCAAATGCACTTTACCTTCGGTTAAGGTACCGGTCTTATCGGAACACAAAACATTCATACTGCCAAAATTTTCTATGGCGGCCAGTTGCTTAACAATAACTTTTTGTGCCGCCATACGCTTAGCGCCGTGCGCCAGATTTACGCTAATGATGGCAGGCAATAATTGGGGCGTTAAGCCTACTGCCAGCGCCAAGGCAAACAAAAATGAATCCACCACGGGCTTAGCCAAATAAACATTGGCAGCAAAAATAAGAATGACCAATATTAAGGTCACTTCCATCAACAAATAACCAAAGCGTCTAACACCACGCTCAAACTCCGTTTCTGACGCTTTAAATTTAATACGCAAGGATAACTGACCAAACTCTGTTGCTAGTCCAGTAGCAATAACTAACGCCGTCGCCGTACCACTCTGCACATGGGTACCCATCCATAAAGCGTTAGTGCGTTGACTTAACGGCGTTTCTGTAGGCAAGACACCCTCTAACTTTTCTACCGGATAACTCTCCCCTGTAAGAATTGCTTCATCAATAAATAAATTATCTGAGCTTACGATCAAGCAATCACTAGGGATAACATCGCCAGCTTTAAACATGACCATATCGCCAGGCACTAAGCAATCACTTGCTAGCTCTTTAATAAGTCCATCACGCCGCACCGATACGGTGATTTGCACCATCGCCAGTAATTCTTTAACAGCATTGGCTGCACCCTTTTCTTGCCAAAAGCCTAAACAACCACTGATTAAAACGATACTTAAGATTATCGCCGCATCCAGACGATCATTTAAGTAGAAGGATAAGCCCGTAGCAAATAGTAAAATTAGAATAATAGAGTTTTTAAACTGGGCAAGAAACAAGCTGATATTGCCCCTAGTATTTTTGCTACTAATTCGATTAGGTCCATAATGCTTAAGTCGCTGTTTGGCTTGCTTTTGAGTTAGCCCTTCAGGCGAACTGCTTAGCTGCTTAAAATACTGAGTGCTAGCTTGGCTCCAAAAAGCATTACTGTGATCTTGCTTTTTTATTATTGCTTTGTTGCTCATACCCATTCCATAGTTGTAGATACTCTGTTCAAAGTCAAAGGTATTTACGTTCATTTTTCACTATACGGCCGAGACCGGAATTTTATAGAAACGTGTATTATCGAAAGGTTCGTCATTTTTCAACATCCCGTGAATAGCGTGAATTAATTTTCGCATGATTGCA
>CAMDOP010000080.1 GCA_945903675.1 Crenothrix polyspora | reverse complement strand
ATTATTTCTTATAGCCAACTCAAACCATGTCTTCAAATGAAATACTAGACAAGAAAAAAATTATTATCTCATTACGCTTGGATAACACTGATCGGTTAAGTGTCCAGAACCTAGCCTCTCGCTTACTGGTAAGAGAGTCTGACATTTATCGATTTGCTATTAATTTCCTTTTAAATCGTGCAGATGAACTAATTGATTTTAACCATACGGGGAGTGACTTACTTCCTTTGTTTGTTAAGTTTTATGAAGAACTTAACCAAAATTTAGGCTTAAAAAAACAGCAACTTTTTAAAATTATTAATGACGGTAATGCCAACCCCGAGAAGTTTGTTGGGATGTGTGATATTGAATTATTATTAATGCCTGAAAATCTGCTACGGAAGAAATTATTACAAATTAAAGAGGCGCAACCCTTTAAAGAAGCTGATATTAAATATTGGCTTGGAAATTATTTAACTAACAAATACAGTCAAGTTGAAATACCTAACAAAAACAAAGAGCAATGATAGTCAATTACTCAGCTGTACTTTTATATTTACCCAGCCTTTTTTCAATTGATCAGGTGTAATGTTAATTTGATTGACGGTAATGCCATGCATAGATTCCAACGCGATCAACCAGTCAATAAATTGATCAAACTGGATATCTTCCAACCATAAAGTAACTTTATTTGCATCATCAGGGATAACACGTTTTATGGTAGGTTTTATTTGCATCTGAAGACTACTTAAATCTATTATAGCTAGCAATGATTGTCCATCCTGATTTTTAACATCCTCTGTCTGATATTTTCTGAGCTCGGTAACTTCCATACTTATTTTTTTTAAGTACTGGTAGTCTTGTTTTTGCACTTCTATTTTTTGATCAAACAATATTTTATCATCAGCAATGGGGGTATAAATCAACTGATAGAAACCATAAGACAAGACAAGTAACACTGTTCCAGTAGATAACAAACGTTCTCTTGGTGACAACTCTGTCAATCGCTGCATCATGTCATTTTTGTTTAATTTCATAATTGACCTGTACGCTGTTTGAAATTACTTCGGTAGATTGTATTTTTACCGATAACGCATCAGTACTTTCAAGTTGTTGTTTAATTTGTTCTACCTGAGAGATGTCCGGTGCATTTAACTGAATTTGCAAAATCTCATTGATATAATCAAGTTGGCGCATTTCAACACCCGAGTTTACAGTTAGCACCTCACCTGTTTTATATAAAAGTTGCATAAATTGACTGCCTTTGCTTTTGCTTTGTTTTTTAAGGTCAATTAATTGTTGCTCAGCTTGAACCTTAATATTTACAAGACGCTTAACCTCGGGAAAAGTTTGTTTGAACAAACTCACTGTTTGAGCCTCAAGTGTTGCCAATTCTTGTTTCTTTTGCCAATAACCATTGAGTAGAACACTGATTTGAAGTATCACTGTTAAAAGAATAATACAAAAGGCTGGCAACCATTGTTTCCACTGCACCGAGAGGCTATTTTTTTGTTCAAAAGCCTGCGTTAATAAGTTTAACTCACCCTTCAACTTTTTAACGTCTGTCTCTAAGAGCAATAAGACTGGATCAATTTTATGGTAAGACAGATTGACAGACAATTCTGATAACCACTGAGCAGGCTCATCATTCGACCAACAATGTAACGGTTGCAAGCTTGGATTATCCATAAGTATTTTATCCAAAACAATCGGCAAAATATTCGTATCAATACCGCCACCCAACCATGGCGCAGTCTTTAAAATAGCGCGTTGATTCTCAATTATCAAAGAACAACTCCCTTCTATATAAGGCAAACATAAAGTTTCCGAATACACACTATCCAATTTAATCCCCTGCACTTCAAAATCTGCCAAACAGGATTTGAATTTGTCTTGGTTTATTGCCGCCACATAAAGCTTACCTTTAACTTCGCGATGCCAAACTAAATGGTAGGTTTCCATTTCGTCAGCCAACAATTCTTCAAGGGCAAAGGGCAATGCTTTTTTAATTTGGTTATTGCTTTTAACCGGAAGGTCTATTGCCAACAGTAATACTTCAGATGCTGGCAATAACAAAATAACAGATCTGTTAGCAATACTTTTTGCCAGCGCCTGCAAGTTACCTTGCTGTATTTCAGAAACGCCTGTGGGCTTTACCGGTAACCATTGTACAATTAAATCTTGTTGATTGATTAACCTGACTATAATGGGCTCAGCCATCGAGTAAACTCCTGCGCAAGCGTTTGGTTACTTTAACATCACCTGATTGACTTCGTGATAATTGCGTCTGAAATAGCAAACCATTTTTGCCCATGTCAATATGCCCTGATAATAAAAAAAAATGGCTGTCTACGCTTAACTTTGCTTTGTTGACACTAATGCCTTTCATGGCTTCATCTTTTAAGAATTCATCCACTTTTGCAAAAGGCTTGCCACTGGCTCTATAGATAGATTCTGCTTCATCTATTTTTATGTTGGGCGCTAGCGTGCGTAATACTTCTGCGCTAGCGGTGTTTATATTAACTGGCTCGTACGTATTAGTAACATAGATATAAGGTAGCATTTTTTTATAATCCTTTAGGGTTATGCCTTGAACCCGCAATAATTCACTCACTTCTGCAAACGGAACATTGGCGCTGCGATAAGGTGGCAACAAGCGAGTATAGGTTTCATCTTCTGCACCGTTTGGATATCTGATATCCATATCTGAATCGATCCAATCCAGCATGGCGTCAACCAACTCGGGCTTTATTTCAAGATGTGACAATAAGCGCTTTAATTGTTGGACATCTTCCTCACTGGCTTTACCATCAACCAGTAAATTATTCAGGTTGATTTTACCTTGTAGTTCAATAATATCTGCTTTTACGCTACCTTCAGAGGTTGGCTTTATGGTTAGCGGTTTACCCCAAAGGTCGGTTAAGGCATCGTATTTGTTATTATCCATATCAAGTTTTAGCTGATTAGCTGCCCACGCTTCAAGTCCATAAACATATTCCCATGCTTGTGTTGAACGTAGCTGATTATCTGTTCTACGAATATCCATCTGCCTGTCACTGGACATGGATACCAAGGCGACTGTAACTACCGCAAGCACCAGCATAACGGTAATCAGCGCAATACCTTTTTGAGCTTTAATTTGTTTGGCTTTAATTACCTTCATTGATTTATTAAAAATGAACGGTGAATTGTACCCAAACCATCAAGGTTAAAACTAAGATCAAGTGCGGTAGGTATTCCACCGGTAAATGGCTCCCATGTTTGTGTGCTTGGGTCATATTTTGTTAATACTACGCTTTTTACAGTCATGAGCTTTCGACGCCGGTACTCTGTTTGCTGGGTTCTGTCTGGCAGACTCCAAACTTGTCGATATAAAACATCCTTTTCCAAGCTGTAACTAACTCTTAGCAAGCTATTTGTACCTGCATCATTTGACCAAGAAGGTACCGTACGGGTAAACACCACTATTTCATTACCATGACCGACCGAAAAAGCGGGCTCGGTTGTTCCAAATTCGTCTCTAATGGATCTGTTGATGATCTGACTTAAATCCTCATTGAGTAAATATAAAGTAGTTTGCAATTCCGCCAGTTGTTGAGCTCTGGGGACGGTACTTGCGCGAGCATCTAATATTGCAGCCAAACCCGCATAAGCCATCATCGACATGATGGCAAAAATGGCTAGTGCTATCAGTATTTCCAGTAAAGTGAAGCCTTGTTGACCAGAAAATTTAACCGATACTGCCTTTATGATCATCGTTTTTGCAGGACGAACTTTACCTGTATTGCACTGCTTCATTAATTTTTACTGATATAACTGAACAGACCAGCTAGTGGTTCTTTATCCCCTTCCAGAAACACATCTATTCGATAACGCCAGATCCCTGTTATGTTTGAAAAATCACGTTTAATCTGCCAATACCAGCGTCGGCCTGCCATTTCATCCCAGCCATCCAATGTTTCGGGCCTATTCTTATCTATTCGCAGTAGCACTGCATGATTACTGGCAACGATAGCCGCCAACGTTTTATTTTCCAAATACCATAAGTTTTTAATATTATCCGAAGTAATCTTGATGGCACTGACCATCAAGATTGCCAATATAGCCAAGGCAATCAGCACTTCCAGCAAGGTAAAGCCATTCGCTTTTTTATTGTTATGTGCTTTGTTCATGACTTATCCTGACTACTAATGAGTAGGCCATCGTGCGGGGTATTATTCAGTAAAAATGTGCTATCACTATTTTGCATGGTGATGCTAATTTGAAACAATTCCATATCACCATCCGGTGTCAAAATAATCTGGGGGGTTGGATCAACACCTTCGATAGACTGATTTTTTAAAACCACAGCCTCTTGATGCATGGAAAAAGCCAATGACATTTGCGGCATCAACTCGCGCGCTCTAAAAACCATGTCGGTAGTTTCTGGCTGCCATTTCTGTTTTTTTATAACAGTGAATCGATAACTGTGGTTAAATAATTCCAAGCCCAGAACATCACCTCTGGTCATGGCTTCTTGAGTAGCCAATTCCAGAAGCTTAACCAAACGATCCGCTTCAATTTTTTGTTGATCACGCGGATCTGCCGTTCCCATCGACAACATCGCCATGCCGGTTATCAAGCCTATCAAAACTAAAACAATCAGTAATTCAATCAGCGTGAAGCCTTTGACTTTGTTCATGCCAAAAAAATCAGTTTATCCACGAAAGCCCTCCAGACATCAATGAATTATGCATTTATAGCTCACTATCCAATACAGGTCGGTAGTTACAATAGCCGTCATTTACCAGATTTCTTGTTGAAATGGCTTTAGCCACTAAGTTCGTGGCTAAAGCCACGCCTACTTTTTGGCCCAGTTAGTAATGTCTGCACCGGCTTCGGTTCCACCTTCAATACCATCAGCACCGTATGAATAAAGATCAAACTCGCCGTGTGTGCCGGGCTTAAGATAAAAATAAGGTTTACCCCAAGCATCTTGTGGCATTTGATCAAGGTAACCGCCCTGCTTCCAATGCGTTCCTTGAGGCAAGTTTGCCGGTTTGGTCACCAAGGCTTCCAGTCCTTGCTCGGTTGTTGGATAGCTGTAATTATCTAAGCGATATAAGTCCAGTGCTGCTGTAATAGCTCTTATATCTTGTAGCGTTCGGGTTGCTCTGGCTTCATCAGGTCTACCCATGATTTTTGGCACGATGATAGAAGCCAAAATCCCCAGAATAACCACGACAATCATGACTTCTATCAGGGTAAAACCTTGTTGTTTTTTATTAGACATAGTTAAATAAACCATTAAATTAAAAGTAAGTCTCGGTCGTTGCCGAGCGTAAATAGATAAGAGTAAAAAACAAAAATGACATTATTATTACAGTAGTGTGTTTATTGGTAATAGACGCTATTTAACCAACTGATTCATTTCAAAAATAGGTAATAGTATCGCCAAAACGATAGCCAGCACTACCAAACCCATCACCAGAATCAAGATGGGTTCGAACAAGCCCAAAGTCATTTCTGTTAGCGCTTGTATATCCCGTTCTTGATCATCAGCGGCGCTGGCCAACATTTTTGGTAACTGTCCACTCGCCTCGCCGCTGGCGACCAAATGGATAGTCACAGGAGGAAATAAACCACTGGCTTCCATTGCCTTGTTTAAACTCTGCCCTTCTCTCACTTTAAGAGAGGCTGTTTCTACGGCTTTTTGCATAGCATTGTTGGTCAATACCTGACTGGATATTTTTAAAGCCTGTAATAATTCGACACCGCTGTTGGTAAGTATCGCTAAGGTTCGGGTAAATCTGGCTGTATTCATGCCTTTGGAAAATCGTGCGACAAAAGGCATATTGAGTAACAAAAGATGAAAGCGCATGCGTGGTTCAGGCAAGCGTAAAATTGCATTGCTACCCATGCTCATGCCAATTACAAGCAACAACAATACCAAGCCATAGTGTTTAAAAAAATCACTACAGGCAATAAGTACTTTAGTTATTGTGGGTAATTCTCCACCCATTTTATCAAACACACTGGTTATTTCTGGTACAACATAAGCCAATAAACCAATCACCACCAATAAGGAAACCGAGGTCAGCATGACGGGGTATATCATTGCCATTTGTAATTTACTGTGCAATTGGCCTTTATCACCGATATAGTCGGCTAATCTTTGCAACACTTGGTCAAGTTTTCCAGAAGATTCCCCGGCCTCAACTGTTGCCCGATACAGTGGCGGAAATGTACTTGGAAACGCACTACAGGCTTGTGCCAAACTTTGCCCTTCCATAATCCGGCTTCTAACACCCAGCAATATTCGTTTGGCTTTAGCTGAATCAAGCTGTTTGGCCGTGATTCCCAACGCTTCATCAATAGATAAACCGGAACCCAGTAACGCCGCTAACTGACGAGTAATATGCGCTAATTGACGCATGTTAATGCGCTGGGAAAACATAGGACCTTTTCTACTGCTTTCTATTTTATGAACTTCTTCTATTTCCAACAAGGTCAGTTCGTTGCTTTTTAATTGCTGTCTTGCCAGCTTTAGCGTATCGCTTTCAATCGTACCTTTAACCGTCTGGCCTTTGGCGTTGATTGCTTGATATTCAAAGGCTGCCATATCACTAATCCTTTTGGGTAATACGAATGGCTTCGTCGAGACTGGTATCGCCCTTAAGCACTTTTTCTAACGCGCTCTGCTGAATGCTGCGGGAAAACACTCTGGCATGTTCTTCCAGTACCTGATCGCCGGCACAATCATGAATCAAACTCCGCATTGCAGAATTGATCGGTATGATTTCGAATATACCTGCACGGCCTTTGTAGCCTCTTTGTCCACAATGCACACAACCTTGTGCATTATAAATAGTCACGGTATCTTGACCGTTGCCACTATAACCCAGCTTTTCCAAATCATGAACCGGCACGGTAACGGCCTGCTTACACAACGGGCACAATTTTCGCACGAGTCGTTGGGCTATCACGCCAACCAAACTGGAAGCGAGCAAAAAGGGCTCTACGCCCATATCGCGTAACCGGGTAATAGCGCCTACTGCTGAATTAGTATGCAAAGTTGACAGTACCAAATGACCTGTTAAGCTGGCTTGCACGGCAATTTCTGCGGTTTCTTTATCACGTATTTCACCGACCATGACAATATCCGGATCTTGTCTCAAAATAGCACGTAGTCCTTTTGCAAACGTCATTTCTACTTTATTGTTGACTTGAGTTTGACCAATGCCATCCAGATAAAACTCAATAGGATCTTCTACGGTAAGGATATTGCGTGTACGTTCGTTAAGCTGATTAACAATCGCATATAAGCTGGTCGTTTTACCGGAACCGGTAGGCCCGGTAACCAGAATAATGCCATGTGGCCTGACAATCATTTCCTGAATACTTTCCAACTCCTGATCGACCATGCCTATTTGTCTAAGACTCAGTTGATTTGCCTGTTTATCTAGCAACCTTAATACTACGCGCTCACCATGACCAGAAGGTAAGGTAGACACCCGGACATCTACCGTTCGTCCACCAATATTAAGTGATATACGACCATCCTGAGGGAGTCTTTTTTCGGCAATATCGAGCTTGGCCATCACTTTAAGCCTTGATATCACCATCGGGGCAAATTCACGCTGAGGCTCTAGTATCTCGCGTAACGTACCATCAACACGAAAACGAACGACCATGCGTTTTTCGTAAGATTCAATATGTATATCTGATGCGTTCTCTTTTATTGCCTCAGTGAGTAGTGCATTAATCAAACGAATAATCGGCGCTTCGTCAGCGCTCTCGAGCAGGTCTTCCGGCTTGGGTAAATGCTGCGCCATGTAAGACAAATCAATATTATCCTGCATATCATCAACCATTTGCTGAGCATGCCCTGATTTTTGCTCATAAACCTCTTGTAACAAAGGATCGAAACTTGCTTCGCTAATTTGTTCAAATGTAACCGATTGATCAACCAGCCTGCGCATTTCAAATAATGCCTGAATCGGAGTTTTTTGCAGAAACAATATTTCTACTTTATTTTCCGAACTTTGTTTAACTAAAATACCGTGTCTTTTGGCAAAGCTATAAGAAGGCATCTTAATACCTGATTCTAACGCTTCTGGAACTAATAATGCATCATTGATCATTGTCTGACAGATGGCATTGAATATCCATTAACTGGTGCATCCGGCTTTAATTCTGGCAGAATTGGCGCATGCTCGTTGGGCATCAAAAAGATACCTTTTTTTCCAGACTGTTCTTGGTTATTTCGTAAGTCGTTATATCTGTCGTTAGTAAATAAAGAGGCTTTTTCCGGATCACGCATAATCACAGGACGCAAAAAAACCATTAAATTCTTTTTTACAATTTTTGTATGATTGTTTTGAAACAAAAAACCCAATAAAGGCAAGTCACCCAAGAAAGGTACTTTATCGACTGTTACCTGAACGTCATCCTGTATTAAACCACCTAAAACCAAAATCTTGCCATCATCAACTAAAATGGAAGTTTCAATTTCCCTTTTATTTAAGGTTACGCCACCACTTTGCACATTATCTTTCGCTGCTTCAACTACACTGGATACTTCTTGTCTAACCTTGAGTTTGATGGTATTACCCTCATTGATTTGAGGCCTTACCTTTAACATAACACCTACGTCTTGTCTTACATAAGTAGTAATGGCATTCCCAGGTTGCCCGGCACCCGTTGAAAAACTACCACTTAATATAGGTACATTTTGCCCCACAATCATATTGGCTTCTTCATTGTCCATCGTAACAATGGAAGGCGTCGAAAGCACATTCACATTTACATCTTCTGCAAACGCTGTCAGTAAAGCACGTAATTCACCCCCGACAAGATAACCCACACTCATCCCTTTTCCTGCCGTTTTAATCGTATCAATCAGATTTAAAGGTGTTGAGGCGACAGCAACGCCGTCTTTTACCAACTTGGTATGCCACTCAACACCAATATCCTGACTTTTGTCATAATTAACTTCGGCTATAATCGCCTCAATATGTACTTGGGCACGTCGAATATCCAATTGTCTAATAACCGACTTAAGTGAACGCATTTGCTCAGCAGGCGCAGTGATAATCAACGAATTGGTTGCATCGTTAGCACGAATTTCGAAATCTTTTTCTGTCGAGGATTGAGTCACGGGTTGATTTGTACCGCCGGTTTTATTTTCACTGATCCCTGTTAAAGTTTCTACCAACTCTTTAGCGACCGCATAATGCAAATAAATAACTTCGGTGTCACCATCTGTTTCCATCGGCGAATCGAGGTTGGCTATTAAAGCTCTTAGTTGCATACGCATATCCGTATCACCACCAATGATAATTGAGTTAGAACGACTATCAGCCACTAAGGGAGCACCACCTGCATTGAGTTTTCCAGCATTAGTACTGGCAATCAAGGTATTAAGTGGTTGGATTAAATCTGTAGCAATAGCATTTCTCAAACTGATTATTTCAATTTTTTGAGCATCACTTCTGTCGATTTGTTTAATCATTAATGCCAAGCGATTTACGTTAGCCGCTGTGTCAGAAAGAATAATGGTGTTGCTTTCCGGTACCGATGCCATAAAAGCATATTGAGGCATCAGCGGCATTAAAGTTTGAACAACCAAGGTAGCATCAACATGACTGACCTGGACAATTCGAGTCAGTTGTTCATCACCGTTTAATGATTTTGCACGTAATTCATTTTCATCGCCATCTTGCTTGGCAGTGAGATTAGGGATAATTTTTACGATATTACCGTTCGGCACTGCTGAATAGCCGTGAACTTTAAGTATTGATAAAAATACGTCATAAACCTGCGCCGCTTTCATAGGCGTCGATGTAATCACTGATATATTTCCTGTTATACGAGGATCAACAATAAAATTTTTACCTGTGGCATCAGCAACAGTTTCAATCAGAGTATGAATATCTACATCTTTAAAATTAAGTGAAAACTCATCATTTTGTGCCACAGAGACCATACAAAAAGTAGCCAGTAACAGGCTGATTAACAAACGAAAGTACATAAAATTAGTAGTTATTTAGTTATAAACAGTAAGCCTGTTTTAGTCTTATCCATCGAAAGGTATTCGGGTTGTTGATTCCGCAGCAATATGACCTGTTCTTTCTCTATCGACTGTAAAGTAACGCCTCCCGGCAATTCCTCACCTAATCGATATTTCTTTTGTAACTTATCATCTCCCTCAATGATGGCAAAACTGGACTTTTTTTGATTAGGTAGAAAAAAAACACCCAACAATTTGATTTGTAACTCTGTTTCTTGAGGCTTAGCATTCAATTGATTGTTTTGCTCCATAGTCGCGCTAGGATGACCAAACATATGCCAGTCTTTAATGAGTAGAAAATCTATTTGCTTGATTGGAGTATATTCTTGAGTTATTTGTTCTGATTCTAGTATTGAACTTTGAAATTGTGACGTGCTCTTTGCATCATAACTAAATGTAAATAATACACATATCAGATAAATTGAAGCCAGAATCAATACAAAATAAGGTAAAAACCTATATTCACTCAGATAAAATTTAATTCGGCTAAAGTTAACTTTCAAGAATGTCATTTCTTTCATATTTTTATTATATGACACAATTATGACTGCTTTATGACGTAGACCTTTAATCAGAAAGCAGCATCAAATATTAGAACTATTCTATAAGTGCAAATTTGTTACTTTTTATCGTTCAATGCAGCTTAAGAAGTTAATAAGCACAAGAAAAAATATTTAATCACTAATTAGATAGCTACTTTACTTAGCTAGCGCCAATAAACTTTTGAAGTTAGCAATAAAATTTGATCTTCACTCTATTCAAGTTAGAGATTGGAATCAACCTACCAGAGAATCGTTCTACCGAACAAAATGAATAAACAACAGCATCTAATCTAATATTAAAATCCTCGATGCAAAAGTTGGTTAATTAGCCTCAGCAAACCATTTTTGGAGGCGAGCCTCATCAAGCCCGTAATGCTTAGTAGAAAAATGATAAGCCAAGCTTCCTACCCTGAAAATCCTGGAAACGGAGCGATAGCGAAGTGAATACTTATAGTCCAAAATAGCCGCAGGGCATGTGTTTTCAGGATATGTAATACGGTGAAAATGCAGGCTTACGAAACGGCGTCAAATCATTGCGAAGGTATGCGAAACAAGCCTTGTTGGGCGTGCAGCGAGCGAAGCAGGAGGCATTAAAATGGTTCACGTTAGTTTTGCTGATTTTTCGAGTAGGAGCCCGAAAAAATCTTTCAAAAATATAGCGCCCCCTTTATCCTATAGGACAGCAATTATGGGCATCAGATGAAGATTGGTTATAGTACTTATCGTGATCTGTCAAAAGATGATTTAGCTGTCATGAATTTTCTTGATAAAGTACATATAAGCGGCTATATATTGGGGCTCGTATGTGGGGGGTTCAGTGTAATGGACAAAGTATCAACATTGGTCGAAAACAGGTCAGTATATTAATGAATGATCAATATCAATAATGCCCAGTAATAACAAGAACCAATCAAAGCAAAAGATTTATCCTTATTTAATGAAAACTCTTACCATCTCTACTTTGAATCTAAAAAACGACCATTGCGTTTTTGCAAGAAATGTTGTTCTAACTTATGAAAGTAAAAATAAATGCCATACAGAAATCCACCGGCGATTGGCAATGCAAAATACCAATGTGCCTTGGCAAAACCGAGTAACACTAGTATTTCCGCGCCAAAATAATAAGCGGGGGTCACAGTAATTGCTGCCCATGTCCACGCACTAATCAGATTAATAAAAGCAAACTTTTTTGCTGAATATTTTGTAATACCAATCGACATTGGAATTACCGTACGCAAACCATACATATAACGTTGCATAAAAATAATAGGCCAACCGTATTTTTTTAATAAAAGATGGGCAATCGCAAATTTACGTCTTTGTTTATGTAGCTTCCGTTGAATAAGACCTTTATTGAAACGACCAATATAAAAATATATTTGATCTCCAGAAAAACC
>CAMDOP010000079.1 GCA_945903675.1 Crenothrix polyspora | reverse complement strand
GGTGCGAATACCCGATACAACAATTATCGCGATAGCGACCTCATTATTTGTTTTTTATAAACCGCTAAATGGCTACGTAACATCAGTTCTTAACTTTAGCTTAGCTTAGGCGAACGCCTAATGCCGAGAACGGGTCGATGCCGACAGATAGTTAAATCTTGAAATAATCACCATGCAGCCCAGTTTATTACGCCGCATGTGACTTGAGATGATATGTTTGTGAATCTACCCTAAACGCCTTTAACACTAACTTCTAATACCTGACTCCAATGACCTACTTGTTTGTCGTTGATATGATAAATAGCACGATATTTCCAAACACAGGCACTGCCTGACGCCGGTAATGGCGTGTTATCTTGATAGCCGGAAGACATGCTTATAGTTAATAAGACAAAGACTCCTGTTCCGTGATCATCCTCTATCTCTAGCGCGTCAGTACCGTTGCTTTTCCAACTTAAAACGGGATGACCTCCTTGTATGTCAACTGAGAGTATCGGTTGTAGACTTGTAATATCAACAGCAGGCTTAGATGCTGCGATAATCCCTAAGTTTTTTCCGATGGCTTCAGTGTAATTAGGATGTTTTTTGATGCGAGTAATCAAGGGACCTACAAAGCCAAAAATGCCAGAAACAGGTGTACTAGTAGGCGCTGGCGGCAATATAGGCAATACCGGTAAGGCTATGTCTGTATTGGCGGGGCCGTCACGTAAAATACGCTTAAGTGAGAAAATAGCGTGCGAGTAATTTTGTGCAACTACTTGGCTACTTAATAAATAATCGAACCAAGCTGATGCTGCGGCTACTTTAGTTACTTCGTTACTAGAAAGCTATTCGGTTCACATAGTGTGAGATTGGGTGCTAGCAACAGACTATCCGGTGCTCATAGTGGAGATAGAGGTCATTATGGATATGACTCCTATCTGTCTGACAATAACAGCCTAACCCTCAGACTAAGATCAAGTTCAACCGAAGCATTATAAGTTTATATAGACCATTATTTTTCTAACCATATAACCGCTCTGTTAATCGCAAGACTTCTTTCTGCAATCTCTTGAGTTCGGAGTAAAGGTAATCATTTGTTCGTTTAGCGTCATAGTCTACAACAACACCAACTTTATATTGCCAGTCGATATTTACACTGCGTGTGACTTCTATTTCTTGACTTGCAACAAAGCGATCAAATGATGCTTTACTGATACGGCGATGTCCGCCGGGTGTTTTCCAGCCGTCAAGTAAGCCTTGCTCCATCCATAACTGTACAGAACGGATAGAGCATCCCAATTTTTTTGCTACATCCTGTGTAGTCATTACGTTGAGGACAGTAAGAGCAATTTTATGGCGCACGAGGTTTATCCTTCTAATTATAAGTACGTGTAACAGCTTAATTTTTATTATTTCGTTAATTTAGCAGGTCAGTTATAACCTTCAGATATCTATTTATCAACTAAACACTAGCCCTGTTACACACACGGACTAATTTCTAAGTTTCATTATAATCATTTTTGTTTCATTATAAAATCCTACGAAAGTAGGATTTACCTACTAAGCCAGAGGCTTTCCTAAAACTAAAAATCTAAACCTTATCTTTCTACAACTAACCATTAACGTTGAGCATGGCTCTATTCTGCATTGCCCGCACATTAATTAAATCTAGTTGTGACCTTTGCATGATGAACCTTTATTTGTCTAATATACAAAATATAGTAATATTATAAGAATACTGTTAACAATTATTAAGAGACCTATGCACTGTCAAACAGCATCAAAAACTAAGTTATTTTTTAACTAAAAACCGGACAGGGTCATTGACGCCAGTGTGAAAGAGGCTAAACAATGCCGACCTCACAAAAGAGCAGACGGTAGATCTACTCTAGATCCTGATGTAGCTTGGAATGTCAAAGCAGGGTCTGATAAGCACCTACGGATACAAAGCTCATATCAACATTGATTAAGAAGGCTTAATTAAAGCAATAACGCTTTACATCATTAAAGTTGAAAGTTTTAAAAAGCTTAAGTGCAATTGCGGCAAGGGGTTTCTGGCAGTCCTTAGCGGAATAACGGTTCCCCAGTACCTGCTTAGTTATGACTTACCAGTCCAGATAAGCACCACCATAAATAGCGGCGCCTGGATAATTAAAACCATATAAATCTGGCGTGCGTTGATTACTCATATTTTCTCCTCGCACCGTCAGTTTGATTTTAGGCGTAACCTGATAATTAATACTGGCATTAACACGAGGTGCATCTTGAACCTGTATCGTATTATTTGGATCAGTCCAATAGCCCTGACGATAACTTAGATCAACTCTCAGCGTTACCAAAGGACGCACTTTCCAATCAGTCCAGACTTGACCTTGATGCTGAGGGCGGCCCGGAACTTTTAAGCCTGTTTGAGGATTATTAGCCAGCATATAGCTGTAACTAAAGCCACTTTTCCAGTCTGAGTTCCATTTAAAGTTATTTTGAGTTTCGACACCAAAAACATGGGCTTCGTTTATATTGGCACTCGCAATAGTACCAGCAGCCGTTTGTTGCAAAACAATTAAGTTTTGATAATGCTGTAGATAACTAGAGGTGCTGATTTCATAAAAATCATTGGGATTCCAGCGCCAACCCACTTCACCGCCAAAATTACTTTCTGGCGCTAATTTGATATTGCCATATAAAGGATGTAAGAGTTCATTCATCGCGGGGGTACGATAACCGGTGCCGGTTTTTGCCCACGCCAGCATAGTGGGTATAAAGCGCCAGCTATTATTAACATTAAAAAGCACATGATCGCCGCCAAATTGATCATAATGATCAAGGCGCATTTCTGTAGTGGTCAACCAATTGCCCCAGGCTAATTCAGTGCGGGCGATGGGACTTAATAAACTATTAGTTAAGCTATTAACTTTAGATAGATTATTAAGGTTTTCTCCATGCTGTTGTTGACCATCCACGCCCCATATTAAACTTAGCGATTTGTCTTTTTGACTATTTAAAGCCATTTTATGAGTGTTTCTCCAATGTGCTAACAGTAATTGAGTGGTTAAGTTCATTGAACAACAATTTTTTATAGTGCCTATTCTTCCATTTTGCTGATCTTGGGTAAAACCTACTTGTAAGCTACTATCCCAGTGTTCTGAAAGGTGGTAGAAAGCTTGGCTCTGAGCCACCCAGGTTTGTTCCTTTACTAAACCATTAGGATCAGGTTTCCAGCCTCTTGTACCATTGGATAATAATCCAGGGCCATCAGAACCGTCTCGGCTATTCACATAATATAAGCTACTTTCTAAACTCAGTGCTTTGAAGTGCTTGTCCCAGCGTAATAAACCCGTACTCAATTGAGAGTTTTTAGTTTCATTATTACCGCCATTACTGGGACTAGCTTGACTGATACCCTCAAAGATATTGCTTTGCCCACCGGCAAAGCTCCAATTTCCTAACTTATTTTGCAGACCCAGACCTACGTTGTTACGCACCGTGCCAAAACTTCCGCCTTCAGTATGCAAAAAGGCTTGTCCATTGTTTAATTTTCGACTCGTGAGATTAATAGCACCACCTAAGGTTCGACTGCTGCTTTGAGCTTCATCATGGCCACGGTCAACAGACACGCGATTAAGTAAGTCCAAGGGGTAATGGCTTAAAGGGAAAAAGGCGGTAAAGTTACCAAACAAAGGGATACCATCTAAATTGACTAGACCTAAGCCACCGCCCGCCCCTCTTAAGATGATATTGGATGCTGAGTTACCGTTAGATTGTGAAATGCCTGTGCCAGGAAGGCCTCGTAATACGCCATTTAAATCAGCTCTGTTTACAGCGTCTAAAGATGCACGTTTAAATTCAGTGCTTGAATGGGCTGAGTTATTGATGTTGTTATTAACATCGTTGCTTACAATTATGTCCGGTAAAGCAACGACTTCTGCATCTTTGGCCTGCGCGGCAGTTAATACACTGACACTGCAGAATATGAGTAGACACTTTATATAAAATTGATTGGGTTTAATTTTCATTAACGGGCATCTTTATCTATCATCTGCGGCAATAAAAACTGTTTTTGTAGTGGGGGGAGTTAACATTTGGATTTTTAATAACCAGTACATTAAACCTTCCCTCTTAAACCCAGAACCTGATCTATCGTTTGTATAAGTAAAGTTTGATCAACAGGTTTTGAAAGGTAGTGACTAAAGCCAGCTACTCGCCCACGCTCTATATCTTCTACCATTGAATTCGCAGAGAGGGCAATCACTGGTATAGACTTGAGCACATCAATGGCCTGTATTGCTTTCAGTACCTGATAGCCATCCATTTCTGGCATATTAATATCAAGTAAAATAACATCAGGACATTGTAACAAGGCTTGTGCAATAGCTAGCGTTGAGTCTTGAACGGTGGCTAAGTTAAGATGTGAAATAGCGAGGAACATTTTTGCAGTCAATTTCAAATTTGAAGCATTATCATCAACGTATAACACTTGATATTGGCATGACGATTCAGGCACTTGGTAAGCGTTCTTCTCAGTACTAGGCAATGCAGTAGCTGATGCTATCGGCTCATCAGCATCCGTCATTAGTGGCAAAGTAATCCAGAAGTGACTACCTAAGCCCTGCTCACTTTTTACACCTATAGTACCGTCCATTAATTTTATTAGTTTTTGGACAATACTCAGGCCTAAACCCGTTCCTTCAATATCTTCAGTGGCTGTCAAGCGCACATAGGGATCGAATACTTTTGCTAGTCGTTCGGGGTCCATGCCTATGCCTGAATCAATAACATGGATCGTGTAAGCATTAGTGTCATTCAGTTCGACACTAACATCGACAGTACCCTGGTTGACGTTATATTTTATAGCGTTGGCAATTAAATTCAGTAGTAATTGAATAAGTTGAGTGCGATCACAAAGGGTAAATATATCCTGCTTATGCTGGTAGCGTAACTTAATCGTCTTTTTCAGAGCCAAAGGACGTGTTAAAACCAAACAGTCATCAATGATAGTAGAAATATTTTCGGGGCGCAGCATTAAACCTATATGACCTGATTCAATTTTAGACAGATCCAGCATTTGATTAATAAGCTGCAGCAGATGAGTCCCTCCTTTTAAAATTTCCTGCACAAAATCTAATTGCTCTGTCGTTATTGAAGTATCCATCTGTAGTAGCTCAGAATAACCCAGAATGACATTCAACGGTGTGCGCAGCTCATGACTCATGTGGGAGACAAAAACTGACTTGGCTAGATTTGCCTGTTCAGCCTTTTGTTTTGCTAATTCCAGCTCTATAGATAATTTAATACGCTCAGTAACATCTCGCTGTACAAATAAAATGTGAGTCGGTTTATTTTCGATATCGTATATCAGACTGCTATTAACTTCGCAGATAAAATGACTACCATCTTTTCTGACCATGTTATACAAAACAGCACCTAAACTATTGCCTTTTAATAACTGGGCTATCATGCTTGTCACTGTTTCATGGGAACTGACTTCGATTACATCAAAGATAGACTTACCCAGGAACTCCTTCTTGGTATAACCCCACATGGACATGGTTACATCAGAAACGAAGCTAATGATGCCTTCAAGGTCGGATATGCCTATACCGTCTGGCGACAATTCTAAGATGGTTCTTAGTTTTTCTGCTTGGGTTTTTAGGGCAACTTGATGAATAACAGAGGCACTATGGGCTTCAGTTGCAGCCGCTAATTTTAAATTACTATTTTTTAAACGCTTAAGACTAAATTTGTTTTCTTGCTGAACAATTCGATAGCGATTGGTTAGATAAAAGGTAAACACTAACAACCCAAAAGCTGAGCCCAATTGCAAGCTTTTTAGGCTATAAAAATTAGTCTCAATGAATCCCGCTGCGTGTAACTCACGAATTATTATGCCAATGATGAGCAAAGAAAAACCTACACTAAAAAAATAGGCATCTCGTTGTTTTTTAAGACAAGCTATCACCAAAACAATTAAGACAAAAGCGGTAGTAAATGCAATCAGGATATTAGCCAATACGAGCCATTTAGAGCTGTATGACACTAAGATAGCCATTATAAGATTTAGAGTAATTACCCCTTTAGCTATCAAATAAAATCTAGGTATCAGTTGCTGTATATGCAGTACTCGACATATAAACAATAATTGAAACACAAAATAGAAAAAGCCAAAGATTAATGTTCCCCTTTCTGTTAACCACGGAATGTTCGGCCAAACATATTCAGCGCCAAATCCTCGACTAGCTATAAAGGCAAGCCCCATAAAAAAAACCATGCAGAGATAGATTAAATAATCTATCTCTTTTGTCGCAATTGCTAACCCTAGAGTAAACAAGAAGATGCTTAACAAAATGCCAAAATAAAGACCATGAAAACCATAACGACCCAATTCTTGCTTTTGAAAGGCACTGGGCTCCCATAAATTCGCTTCTATGAACATAGCATTAGGAGTGGCGCATCTTATATAAATAACGTTTTGACTGTGTGCAAGAAGTTGCAGGGGAAAAGCAAAAACAGTACTTTTATAGGCGCGATTTTCATAAGGCTGTGCATAGCCGGTATGAATGGTTTGATGATTTTTATGGTCAATCTGCCAATAAAAATCTATGTTTTTCATTAAAATGTGATTAAGTTCAATGACTTTTTCTATAGGCAGGTCACTGCTATTTTCTATAATTAAACGTAACCAATAAGCTGAGGATGTAAATTTTAATTTGATCGATTTACTCGATGATAGATTTTTTTTAAAGGAAGAACGTAGATTATCTTGCTCTATATCCGCGAGCGTTAGTTGTTGGCTGGCATCCTCTAAAAGACCTAAATAGGGTATCAGTGAAATCGATGACTGTGCACTGCTATTAACATCTAAATATTCATCAGATACGGCAACTGAGTAGTTTGTTACCAGCATTAAAAAAATCATACACGTTATGATATTCTTTAATTGAACTTCAAATAGACACTTTTTTATATGGGTTAGGTCCTTGATTTTCAATACTAAACCCGATCTAAATCAATCAGCTCAGATAAAGATTTAATCTTTAACTTACGCATTACTGCCATTCTATATTGCTTAGCCGTAGGTAGAGAAATACTTAAGGCTTCAAGTATTTCGGTATTGTTATAACCTAGAATCATGAGGTCGTAAGCCTCTCTTTCGCGCGGAGTCAGAACCATTAATATAGTCTCTAAGGACTTTTTATTGATGGCCGATTGAATATTTTTCATTGATGCTTCAAAAGCACTTTCAACTGCCGTTTTTAACTGCTGCTGGTTAACCGGTTTGAGTAAAAAATCTACTGCGCCTTGCTTTAAGGCGGCAATTGATTGGGGAACGCTAGATTCACCACTGAGAAAGATAATCGGCATAATTCGCTCTAAGCGAGCCATTTCAACCTGCACTTCAATACCCGTCATTTCGGGCATATTCATATCAGTAATAAGAATTGAGGGACTTACTTCAGGCATAGCCTTTAGAAAATCAATGGCATTACTATATAAAAAGGTTATATAACCCATTTTAGTAAGCATAATATTTAAAAGCTTAGTCATAGCAATATCGTCATCTAATATAAAAATATACTGTGCAGAAATTGAACTAGCATGAACTGAAGTAAGCATTTTAAATAACCAAACATTAATGTATGGCTTATATTTTGTTACATCCCCACTTATAACACAATCATACGATCGAAGGGTATGCATCTCATATTCATACTATACATAAGTACGTTTCATTTTTAAACCCACTCCATAGCACTTTCGTGATAACCGCTTTGTGACTATACTATTAATCTGCTAACCCCAAACTATTAGATTATGGCCGCTACAAAAGTTTATTTAAATGTCCCTTTTTCTCAAAAAGATGCTGCAAAAGAGCTAGGTGCAAAATGGGATGCCGCCCAAAAGAAATGGTATGTTTTAGATGATAAAGAACTTAGTCTGTTTAGCCAATGGCAAACGCTATCTGTACCTAAGACTATCAATAAGAATATCGTGGCGACTCCAGTGACTAAGGTCAGCAACGCTGGCACAAAGACTGTAGCGCAACACAATGATTTTGTAGCTTATAACGGTGAATTGCCACCTTGGCATTAACTGTTTTTATTTTTTGGCTTTGAACTAATAATGATAGTGGTGTTGGTGTTGGGCAATAAAAATAGCCTTATCTTGATATTTATAAACCATTCGGTGTTCGTCATCAATTCGGCGAGACCAGTATCCTGCTAGGCCATGTTTTAACGGTTCAGGTTTTCCCATCCCTTCATAGGCCGAGTTTATACGTTTATTTACCAAATTCAGGATACGCAAACAAAGTAGACGCATCTTATTGCTTAGTCTGATGAATTAATTTAGTAATGAAAGAACTTCTTCACAAGTAATAATTTCTTTCTCGTTTTTGATAATATAGTCGGCAAGTTTTGTTATCGCCAACCAATTATTATTATCACTAATGAAATTTCCGGCCGTTATAAATAATTCACTTAATTTTTCATCTTGCCGCCGCTTATCTTTAGAGTAACTCTCTAAGTATTCCCATGCCAAAGCCAGATCTGAATCCCCCCCATAATTTTTCAATGCTTTTATATCTATTAACTGATAGTTAAAATGCTCATTGTCTTTGAGATAAGTGTGTTTGGCTTCGGACAAAGGTCCAATGAGTAAGTTAATAATATCAGCGTCAAAGGCTACTTGATATTCTCTTACTAAAGGCGCTAAGCCTTCATCAATAGTGATTAATTTATCCGTTAAGTCATCAACATTATAAATAAGTGATTGTATTAATCGCCCGCCCTCAACCATTGCCACTGTATCGTCATCCAATGCTGAGCTCTTAAGCCCATCATCATGACTAATATCTTTAAAGACTATTTGAAAGAAAACAGGCTGCTGTTGCCTAACTTGATTATTCAAACAAATAGCAATGGCGTGTCCTGCTTCATGAAAGGCAATGCTTTGTTTAAAATTTTGTAATCTATTGTGAACTGATCTATGGCTTTTTTTATTACGTTTCATTTTGAATAGAATAGCTAATGGGGTTGAATATTTACGCTTCAGAGTAAGTACAGCGGAAGTATTTATGAGCATTTAGTGATTAAGTCATGTAGATCAGGTTAGTACAAAGTAACCATAAAACAGATGCACTAGTGGTTAATGTCATAAAGAAAAAACTAAATATTTACATAAATTAATAGCCGTTTAAAGGCGATTTTCTAAGACATCAAATAAGTTGGTTTCGGAGAGGGCATTCTATATAAAAAACCTAAAGGCGCACAATACGTAGAAATACGTAGATTGAACTATAATTTTGAAAAAACAGTTTAGTCTTATCGATGCTCTAATAGTCGATGGCCTCGATAGCCATAAAAGACGATATAAGCGTAACAAAGTGCGGGAATGATGAAAGCATTTTGTATGCCGACTTGGTCAGCAAAGACACCTTGTATTAAGGGAAGGATAGCGCCACCGACGATGGCCGTACATAAAATACCTGAACCTTGTCTAGCATGCTGACCCAATCCATTGATGGCTAAAGAGAAAATGGTGGGAAACATAATGGAGTTACACAAACCCACAGCCAGCAAAGCCCACATAACTAAATGCCCGGTACCCATGACTGCAGTTAACACTAAGATAATGGCGAGCAGTGCATTAAAGGTCAATAGCTTATTGGCCGAGACTTTTTGCATCAGCGCTGCCCCCAAAAATCGCCCAACCATAGCCCCTCCCCAATAAAATGAGGCGTATTTTCCGGCCTCTACTAGGGAAAGGTCGGCAACCTTAGGTTCAGTCAAAAAGTTAATTAAAAAACTTCCAATGCAAACTTCAGCGCCTACATACATAAATACACCCACCGCGCCTAATACCAAATGTGGATAAGCCCAAGCACTGGTTTTGTCTGCAAAAGGTTTACTCACGATCTTATCAAGCTCAGTATCTATTACCTGAATATCTGGTAATTTAATGACAGCAAATACAACAGCCATCAGCAGTAGTAATGCGGCAAGGCCAAGATATGGAATTTGAACAGCAGTAGCCTGTAAAGCTTGATAAGCCGATAATTCAACGCTATTAAGCTGAGCTATGTCTTCGGCACTTTTAACCGCTGTTGCCAATACTATGAGCGCCCCAAAATAAGGAGCAATAGTGGTGCCTAAGGAATTAAAGGCCTGCGTGATCGTTAATCGACTTGAAGCCGTCTCAGGCTTTCCTAATAACGTCACATAAGGATTAGCAGCTACTTGTAATAAGGTAATGCCAGAAGCTAAAACAAATAAAGCCACTAAAAACAAGGCATAACAGTGCTGACTGGCTGCGGGGTAAAATAATAAACACCCTAAACTGGCTATGCTTAAACCTGAGACTATGCCAGCCTTATAGCTTATTTTTTTAAGTAAATAACCACTAGGAACAGAGACGACAAAATAAGCGGTAAAAAAACAAAACTGCACCAGCATGGCTTGAGTATAACTTAGCGTAAACACCGCTTTTAAATGCGGAATTAAAATATCATTTAAGCAAGTAATAAAGCCCCATATAAAAAACAAAGTCGTTAATAAGGTTAACGACCCAGCATATGAGCCTTGTTTGGTATCAGTTTCTTTAATCATTATAGAGCAACCTTAAGGTTTATTAAGTAACAAGCTGGCCATTTTTATTGGACCCCGTCACTGCGATTAAGTTAAGTAATTTGCGTGCTTGGAGTAAAACAGCTTCAGCTGTTTTAAAAAGCAATAGCTGAAGCTATTGCACTCCACACAACTTGTAACTTGTGTATTAGAAAACAGTCTTAAGGTTTATTAAGTGTAAAGCTAGCGATTTCATTACCCACCATAATCTTAAACTCACCGGGCTCAATGACTCTTTTAAGATCTACACCGATAAAAGATAAGTCATCAGGCCTTAAGGTAAAGTGTAATGTTTGTGTTTGCAAAGGCGTCAACTCTACTTTCTGAAAAGCTTTTAACTGCCGACTAGGCCTAGTGATACTGGCCGCAACATCATTAATATAGACTAATACCGTTTCTTTACCCGTTACTAAACCGGTATTTTTAACAACGACGCTAAGTTCAATAGTGTCACCCATGTTAATCCTATCGCTAGCCAATTTAAGGTCACTGGTTTGAAATGAGGTATAACTTAAGCCATGACCAAAGGCATACAAAGGATGGTAGGCATTACTTTCATAGCTCTCAATCGGCTTATGATCATATAAGACGATATCGTTTGATTCTCTAGGATACGAAATGGGTAATTTACCATTAGGATTATAGTCACCATACAGAATATCAGCAATCGCCTCCCCGCCTTCCATACCCGGTAGAAAGCCTAAGATAACGGCTGATGCTAACTCTGCTTGCTCGGTAATAATACGAGGACGGCCACCGGTCATAATTAATATAACGGGCTTACCTGTTGCTAACATGGCATTAGCTAATTTGACTTGCGTAGCCTCAAGATTTAAAGAACCTATATTACCGACCGTTTCTGTATAGGGTTTTTCTCCCAAACACAGCACAATGACATCGACGTTTTTAGTCGCATCCAATACCGCTTGTTTATCCAGTACATTACTTTTTAGGTAAGTAACCTGCCCTGTCGTTTTCTTTTGTATGGCTTTAAGCAGAGTTAACTTATCTTTTGGATACAAACTTTCATTATCACCTTGCCAAGTCAAAGTCCAACCGCCATTCATCACACTTAATAAATTGGCGTTGGGTCCTGCTACTAAAACATTGGCGTTCTTTTTTAATGGCAAGCTATGGTGTTCATTTTTAGCAAGTACGATGGATTCCCTAGCTGCTTGACGATTAATATCGGTGGCTTGGGCCGTAGCAAAATTTTCGACTTCAGACAATAAGGTAGACGGTGGATTAAATAAGCCGGCTTGGTATTTAACGGTTAAGATTCTAGCCACGGCCTCATCAATTCTAGCTATGGGCACTTTTCCTTCGTTAACCAAGGCCAGTAATAAATCATAGAAAGAATAATCAAAGGGCACCATGCTCATATCGATGCCAGCCATGACCGCAATT
>CAMDOP010000078.1 GCA_945903675.1 Crenothrix polyspora | reverse complement strand
AAATAGGGTCTATTTCAATAATATCTTGTACGGTACGTACTTCACCAACTACCGTTGAAACTCTTTTTATGAGTCCTTGATATTGCGTAGATAAAGCAAGTTGATTTAACGGTGTTTCTAATTGCTCTATTGAAAGAGTGATTTTCCGTACCAATTCTGCAACTTCTTCTATTTCATTATCAGACTGATTAATATCTTTAATTACGATATAATTTTTCAATTCTACCAATAAGTTAACATACGATTTACCGACATAAGGTAATTTTGAGAAACTAGCAACATCAATATTAATAATATCTTGAACTGTTTCAATATCACTCATTACCAAAGAAATTTTTTTGATGAGTTTTTGATATTGCTCTGGTAGATCAAGCTTAAGAATACTTAATGGTACTTTAGACGTAGCAGCGTCTTCAACATTAACAATTTCAGTAGGCAGAGGAATAAATACTTTTATTTTTTTCTTTAATAACTTTTCTTGTATTTCAATTAATATATTAATATTCAAAGCACTAATATCTTTATGTTTTGATATTTGCTTTCGTTTTAATAGATTTTCTTGTATTTTAATCAATGTATTAATATCCAAAGCACTAATGTTCTTATATTTTGAGAATCGAATAGTATCTATTTTTAAAAAATCACCGACGGTTACGAGTAGGGGATAGACTTTCTGTACTTTATACATCAATCTTTTACAGTTATCTGGCAACTCAATACTAGATAACGACATTTGATGAAATTCTAAAATATCTAATTCTGAATTTTCGACCATAAGTTCGTGTACTTTTCCTTAAAAATATTACGTTTAAAATATGAGTGCCAATTATAAATAGGTGAATGTTCAGGATAAGCTATTTTGTTATTATCTGTTTGTTTGTTCTTTCTTATCTTGTAACTGTTTGATAAATCTGAATTCTGAATTAAATACGCGTTTAATACTTTCTCTCTCTTCAATTGAAAGTTTCAATAAATCTTGTCGTGTTTTTATAATAGATAAATATTTGTCGATCATTACCAGTTCTGAATTTATTTTAGTATTTGTTCCATTATTAGGTAATTCTATTTCAATCGGATGTTCAATAGCATGTTGAGTTAATTGAATAAAATCAGTTCTTTCTAATAAATGATTTTCTATCTCAGTTTCACTACCAAAAAATAATTTAACTTCCGGCTCAGAACATGCCAGTAAGCCATTGTATTGATTAGCTAAACTCATGGCTCTAAAGCTTGGGCAGATTTGATTTTGTTGATAAAAATCCCGTGCATAATCTAAACATAAGTTACGAAATATTTCTTGATCATATTGACCTGTAAGAGTCGCTTCTAAATAACCAAAGTAAGAATCAAAGTGCGTGGCTATTTGGTCGACAGTGATATCGGTCAAAACGTTTTCTATTTCATTTAATAACGGAATTTTATTATAGTCATCATAATATCGTTGTAATACCTCAATGGCTTGCATTCGCGATTTTAATCGGTATTGTAACTCTTCTATTAGCTGCAAAACTTGTGCAGCAGATTGTCTATAGCTAACTTCTAAAGATGAATTATGAACAGTTTCTTTTTTATCGCGAGGTGGTGCGGGTTCCCAATTGTCTTTTTCAATGGGGATACTATTCACTCTTTTGGTAAGTTGATGTACTTCGTTTAAGCGCTCTAATGAACCGACAAAATCTAACACATGAACAAAATCTTTGTTGGGTGTTTTTCGTAAACCTCTTCCTAATTGTTGTAACCATACAGTATGCGAGCCGGTATATCGCATAAAAACCAGCAGGTTAGTTTCTGGAATATCGATACCCTCATTAAATAAATCACGTACTAAAATATAACTATAATTACCTTCACGAAAATCACGAATATTTTGCCAGCGCTGCTGATCTGTCATTTTGGAATGCACAAACGTTGCACTGCCCGCAGGAAAAAACTGAATAAGATAATTTATATGGGTAATACTGCGGCAAAACACAATTCCTTTAAGGTTTTCTATTTTTTTGTCCTGTACGGTTTTTTCTATGATACGGACAACTTCCTCATCTTTTTTATGTAAAAAAAGCCGTTGATCTAAGTCGCTAATTGACATGCCTTTATCAAGCTGATCTATACGGGATTGATCTAAGTCATCCAGCAAAACCAAATACTTTGGAAATGCCAGTTTGTTATGGCGTAACGCCCACGCTAAATCATATTTGCCAACATGCCCCGCTGAACCACCAAAAAATGCAAGGACATCTTTATTATCTTCACGAAATGGAGTTGCGGTAAGACCTAGTAATAATTTAGGATGAAAATGAGTAACTACAGTAGCGTAAGTTATTGCTGGGGTGTGATGTGCCTCATCAACAATCACTACATCAAAAGTTTCTTTTTCTAACGTAGCTATTTTGCTAAATAATGTATCGAAACTACCGAATACAAAATCAGTATGTTCTGGATCAGCGCCACCAAAACACGCGGAAAATGAGTAAGAGCCAATGCCTAATACGTTTTTAAAAGCAGTCACAGACTGTAATAAGATTTCAACTTGGTGCGCTAAAAATAAAACGCGTTTTATTTTACCTTGCTGTAATAATTTCTTGATTAAATGTGCAGCCGTATAGGTTTTACCTAAACCTGTTGCCATTTCAATGAGCAATCGATCTTTTCCGTCATTAAAGCGTGTCAAACTATCTTCAATAACTGTTTCTTGATATTTTCTGGGTTTAATCTCCCGTCCAATTTCAGAATGCTTTTTAATCCATAAATTCTGTAAACCATCACGATCAACTAATTCAACACCTAATCTTAACGCCCTTACCTTTACCTCAGAGGTAAAATATGAGTTTGTTACTAAAATCATATTAGGCGCGTTAGCAAGCTTAGCACCTGTAACTAACTGATTTAAGGCTTTAACATCTACCGTTGTTCCAACGGCTCTTTGTTTTACTTCTATGGCAAATTTACGCTTTGCTTTATAGGCAAAAATATCAACACCACCATCACCATGCTGAAACTCTTGTCCAACTTTGGTAATGATCGCGTCTGACCATCCAGCTGCAACAAAAACATCTCGCACATAAACTTCAAAATCAGAAGGCGTAAGGGAATCAATTTTTTTGAAATCAGTAATCATATTTCTCTAAATAAATATCGTAAAAACCTAATTTAACTAAGCACGCAACCAATATTTGATACATTGCCCCCTTTTTTTTCAACTCCCATGTCAATGGTGGCTTGAACGGATGAAAATTTAAGTGAACGCTCCATATTTCAACAAGCAATTAGTGTTTGGTTAAAGCATAGCTATTGTGTGGATACTAACATCATTTCTCTGTAAGAATTTACTTATATTTATGTTAGCTAGTTGGGCTTTATAGGCATCGCCGACTGAATAGCAAAAAACCTGTTTGATTGGCTGTTTTTAATAATGAAGTTAGGCTCTACTATCCATATAGGCCTGAACAAAAAGATGGGACTGATGAGTGTATTGAATTGAATTGAATTAGATTAGATTATGACGAAATCAGGAGAGAGAGCATGATACATGTGTGCAGCTTTTATTTTTAAAATCCCCCCCCTAACCACCATTTTCAAAGGGGGAATTTGGTTATTGCCTGAGCTTTGTGGTAATGGCCCCTAGGGGCTTATGCAATACGCCCCTAGGGTATTTTTTATAGCTTCCACTCGACGCATGGAACGATAATAAACTTATGTAGATATCTATGCTTATAAGCCGACGAAATAGCAATAGATCAATAATTGACTGGCAAAAACAGCATTAATGGATGGTCTGGAGGCGCGTCAAAACCAAATCGTCTATAATAAGCAGCTGCATGCAAATCAAGTGCATCAACAAAAAGACCGATGCCTCCAGCTTCTTTGTATATACGGCGTGTACGCATTAATGCGTCAACGAGCAGTAATTCACCTAGCTTTTTCCCTTGGTAGTCTTTATGGACTGCCAAACGCCCTAACTTGACAGCAGGAATCCTTCTGGGAAAACTTTTACGGTGTGATTCAGGTAAATGAGCGTTATCTATCTCAGAAAGTGTCAAGGCATAATAAGCTAAAATAACCCCAGAATTATCATCATCCGTTGCAATATAAGTTTTTGATAAGCCTTTTTCTTGATGTTGCCTAGCTATTTTTTTAGCCAATCATTAAGTTCTTGTCTACCTGAATCAAAAGCTTGGCGATTATGGTTCCCAGCTAAAGCTTGAATCTGCATCGTTTTGTTTACAATGTTGATAATGCGTTATTGCCGATTTTAATTTGGCATTCGGTTCGCATGGGTTATCTAAAAGATTAAGTAGCCAATCCCAGTCTTTAGCCGATAATTTAATAAGCTCTTCTCGTTCAATAATAGCCTGCGCTTCTTTAAGAGCCGATTGAACTAAAAATTGATTAACCGTCGCCCCTGTTAATTCAGCAGCACGACACAATTGCTCATAAACATGCCGAGGAACTCGCGCACCAATGCGATCCTGTTTAATCATTCCAGTGTCCATTATCACCTCCCCATTAAATAAAGAAATTATAGCATTGTCACCAATATGACGCCAAAATGACTGTGCCGTGTAAACGACCTCTTTATAAAATCCAACTAATCTTTAAGCTATTGCTTAGTTTAAAAAACATTTATCTAAATCTAAACTCACATTAAATAACGATTTTAGTAATCGGCCTAGAATAATCTGAAGTGCCTGCCGAGGAAATACTGGCATAGCGAAAGGAATAAGTCGCGCCAGGAATTAAATTATCTATTTGAATCGTGGTGATGGTACTAATATCTACCTCTATCCATACAGTGCTTGCACTGGGTGCTGCGTCATTTGTATATTGACATCGGTAGGCAACAGCGCCGGGTATGGCTTTAATATTGATAATAACACTACCGCTATGCGCTCCATGTTTAACCGCTAACTCTGGCTTTTGAAACAGTGTCGGTTGTTTTGAGACATGAAAACCACTTTGGATAATAATGGTTTCATCACCATTAGCCACTTTATTGACGTAGTTAACCACGAGTCTAAAAAGATCATCAGCCGCTTCTTCTTTATCATTCCTTACGGCAATGGCACTATGAGCGCCGCCCTTTGCTTCTAATACAGCGCTTTCAAAATCATCAACTACGGCCTTAATAGTTGCTATGGGTATTTCAGGTGCTGTAAAGATGCTAGCATCAGCCAGTTGAATAGAAATATTTCTATAAAACGCCACTTTATCCACAACGGGATAAATTATGAAGTCGAGTACAGCCTTTATTCTTTTCATTGAAGCACCTATAAATTAACACATAGAGTGCGCATTATAATCGGCTAACTATAATTAGCTAGCATAATTATACTAACAGTGACTATTAGTCCTTAAATAAACTCACCTTAGAATACAAGCACTTGTTTTGATGAATTATTTTAGGACAAAGATTTATTTAAAATAGTATTTTTAATTGCAAACTCAGGTAATTACTAATAAAAATTAATAAACACTAGCCAATAAAAGCTGAACAATAAACCATCTTTGCTAAATATTTTTGAATTTATACTTTGAGATAAGACTAAGCTTCTACCTATGTTTAGATATTATTAACTCATCAAGTAAATATTATTTTTTATTTATAAACAGACCTTTGTTGTTAATTATTTTTACTTTTTACAACTTAGAAAAGCACTTGTTAATTTTGAATCAGCGCAGTTTGTTTTATTAAAACTAGAATGCAATTTTAAATTAGCGCTACTTATTTTATTAAAGTCGGAAATCAATTTTGAATTGGCAGAACTTGAGACGTAAATAAGGCTTTATAGCGGTTTATAAATATAATTTCTAATGAGAAAGTAAAAATACACTCTCAATAAATATTAAGACGTTAAATAAAAACAAGTTTTTCTTAGCGTACAGGCAATTTTAAAAATTGAAATCATAAAATACGATAATGTGTTATTAAAATCACAGAAGAGAAAGGATTAAAGAAAATGTTTAAAGCTAGAATGTCTAATCAAAAAAGTAGAATCCAACAATAAAAAGCCAAGGCTTGTTTTGAAAAAAAGCCTAGCCGAAAACAAGGCAATCTAGTTTAAATTGCGGCTTTGTTTATCGCTCTTACACGGAGAGCTCATCGTTTTAAAACAGCTGTAGCGGCTTTACTCCAAACACACAAAATATTTGTGAATATCTATCTTTGGCAGGGGGATGTGGGAACAGTGTAATATCTTATCGGTCTGAATTGGCGCTTACGCTAATCCAGTCAGAATATTTGATTGATCTTATTGACTGGATATCAAGCGATATACTTGCGATTGACTTGAGCATTCATAAAATACTCAGTCAATTTCTGGGTATTTTTAAAACCTTGATTAGGCAAGTATCCATAGCCTTCTAACAAGCTTGGTATAAAGTCGAGACCTGTATTGTAGGGGCGACAGATTCACCCCCGACAAAGCTTGAATCAACTAGAGCCAAAGTTTTTTTATTCAGGCGCTCTAGGCGTTTCCGCAGAAGGCATATAAGAAATGGGGGCTTCTTCATCGGTATCAAAAGTGACCATTTCCCAGGCATCTTTATTTTCCAACAGCGTGCGCAGTAATTTATTGTTTAAACCGTGTCCTGATTTATAACCGGTAAATTCACCAATTAAGCTATGACCCAATAAATATAAATCACCAATAGCGTCGAGAATTTTATGCTTAACGAACTCATCCGCACAACGTAAACCATCTTCATTGATGACTTTATCGTCATCAACCACAATGGCGTTTTCAAGACTGCCGCCTAAAGCTAGATTATTTTCTCGCAGCATCTCAATATCTTTCATGAAGCCAAAGGTTCTGGCTCGACTGACTTCTTTAACGAAAGCGGTTGATGAAAAATCCATGCTTGCCGTTTTAACATGCTCTTCAAAAGCAGGATGTTCGAAATCGATGGTGAAGGTCACTTTAAAACCTTCAAAAGGACTAAATTCGGCCCACTTATCGCCGTCACTCACTCTGAGAGTACGTTTTATTCTAATATATTGCTTAGGGCAATCTTGCTCTTCTACACCGGCTGATTGCAATAAAAACACAAAAGGTCCCGCACTGCCATCCATAATCGGCACTTCAGCAGCACTGACGTCAATAATAGCGTTATCGATGCCTAAGCCTGCAAAAGCTGAAAGTAAATGTTCAATGGTCGATATTTTTACATCACCCGCCACTAAAGTGGTTGATAACACGGTTTCACCAACATTTTCAGGAGTTGCTTGAATAACAACCGGCACATCAAAATCTACTCGACGAAATTTAATGCCTGTATTAGGTTCTGCCGGACGCAACGTTAAATATATCTTTTCGCCAGTATGCAAGCCAACACCAGTGGCCCTAATAGTGTTTTTTAAAGTTCGTTGTTTAATCATAAGTAAATAAAACCGAATAGAAGATGGAGCAATAAGCCGAACATTTTACCATACTTATGCTCTAGTGAGACTGAATCATGCCATTATGTTTATAACTTAAACTATTATGGCTAGCAACTTAAGGCGACGCAGACTAGGCTTAACCCTTGCCCTTCGCCTTTTGTCTGCTCTTAAAAGAACCCTATCTAAAAGTGAACGGTTAAGCTAATCGGCCACGTCTTAAGTACATTAGAATAACTGTAATGCCAACATAATGGCATCTTCACGACCATGCTCTGCAGGGTAATAGCCTTTTCTTATACCAATTTCGTTAAAACCCATATCTTCATAGAGTGCTATGGCATGAATATTAGAGGGCCTTACTTCTAAAAAGACTGATTCAGCCTTGCCTCTGGCAATGCTAATTAAATGCTCTAACATTTTACGACCGATACCCTGTTTTTGCTCAGCAGGGTCTACAGAAATATTAAGGATATGCGCTTCACCTACAGCCATTGATAGCAAGCTATAAGCTAACACTTTTTTATCATATTCACAGACCCAGCAACTATAGCCGGCTTTAAAACAGTCGGTAAAAATATCTTCTTCCCAAGGGAACAAATAGTTTTTTTTCTCTATTTCCAGTACCGCAGGTAAATCGGCATGGGTCATGATACGTAAACGTAACAAATCTATTTTTTGTACTGAATCAGGAAACACTTTAGCGTAGAACTCCTTGTCTGCATCGTAAATTATCACACTCTTAATTTTATCTACCCAGCCACGCATCGTTAACCTTCATTATTAAGTAATTGTTTCGCAAAACATAAATCCTGCCATGCTTGACGCTTTTCTAACAAAGAGCGCAGTAAATAAGCAGGATGTTCAACGACAACAACGGGGGTTTCATTAACATAGTGACATTGACCTCTAAAACTCGCTAAAGGTTGTCGCATTTTTAATAAAGTTTGCGCGGCTTTATCACCGATTGCCAGTATGATTTTTGGCTGTATATGTTGCTGCTGGCTGAGAAAATGTCCGATACAGAACTGAGTTGTAGTGTCAAAAGAACGAGGCTTATTGACTGCTTGACATTCAACCAAGGTGACAATAAAAACATCTTCGACTCTTAAATCTATCGTACGTAACATTTCGGCTAATAATAAACCGGCATTCTTTTCAAAATGCTGGTCTTGACTATTATCATCTGCGCTAGTTGCCGCAACAACGAGCAGCCAATCGGCCTGTGGGTTGCCTACACCTAATACTGCTTGTGCTTGTGAATCACATAAATCACAAGACTCAATACTTGCCAGTTGCTCAAACTGCCCTAAGCCATGCGGCTGATCATCTGAAAGCACTAAGCTAGATGCCAACTTCTCTCTTGGCACCCAGACATCAATACCCATGGTTTCTAAATATTGCAAACGCAAGGCATTATGCACAATCAGCCTCCAAGATCTTTAATCTTGAGCCTCAAACATCGCCTTGCTGTGGATGCCTACGTTGATCAGGGCTATGTAATTTATTAATCGCATTTATATAAGCCTTAGCCGAGGCGATAACTATGTCAGTATCAGCACCTAAGCCATTAACAATACGTCCCGATTTTTCAAGGCGCACACTCACTTCCCCTTGAGCATCGGTACCATTAGTGATGTTATTGACAGAATATAATTCTAAGATTGCGTCAGACTTCACCAACTGCTCAATCGCTTTTAAACTGGCATCAACGGCACCGCCGCCATCTGAACTACCTGTCACTTCTTTATTAGCTATGCGCAAGGTTACTGTGGCGTTAGGAATTTCACCCGTCTCTGAACAAACTTTTAAAGCTATCAATTTAACATGTTCATCTTCTGCCTTAAAGCCTGCTTCTGAAATAAGGGCTTGTAAATCTTCATCAAAGATTTCATGTTTTTTATCAGCTAATTGTTTAAAACGAGCAAAAGCTTCATTTAATTCTGCTTCAGAGGCAAATTCTGAACCCAACTCGGTGATACGACTCTTAAAGGCATTTCTACCTGAATGCTTACCTAAAACCATGCGATTGGCAGACCAACCCACATCTTCGGCACGCATAATCTCATAAGTCTCTCGACTTTTTAACACGCCGTCTTGATGTATGCCGGCTTCATGAGCAAAAGCATTGGCACCAACGATCGCTTTATTAGGTTGTACTGGAAAGCCAGTAATCGATGACACTAGCTTTGAGCACGTTAGAATTTCTCGAGTATCTATACCCGTTTGACAGCTAAATACGTCATGGCGAGTTCGTACAGCCATAACAACTTCTTCTAATGAAGCATTACCAGCACGCTCACCTAAGCCATTAATCGTGCATTCAACCTGTCGAGCACCATTCATAACGGCTGCCAAGGAATTAGCCACTGCTAAGCCTAAATCATTATGGCAATGTACTGAAAAAATAGCTTTATCAGAGTTAGGGATACGCTGGATTAAATTAGCAATAGTGGCACCAAACTGCTGAGGCACACTGTAACCGACGGTATCCGGTATATTTAGCGTAGTTGCACCGGCATTAATAACTGCTTCTAATATACGGCATAAAAAATCTTCATCTGAACGTCCCGCATCTTCAGGTGAAAACTCGACATCATCGGTGTACTGTCTAGCTCGCTTCACTGCATTAACGGCATGTTCTATCACTTGCTCGGGAGACATCTGCAACTTCATTTGCATATGTATAGGCGAAGTAGCAATAAAGGTATGAATGCGTGAACGTTTTGCATTTTTAAGTGCGAGTCCTGCACGATCTATATCTTTATCGAGTGCGCGTGCCAAACCACAGACAATACTGTCTTTTATAACACTAGCGACTGCTTGTACGGACTCAAAATCACCTGGACTTGCAGCTGGAAAACCCGCTTCAATAACATCTACTTTTAGACGTTCCAAGGCTTTGGCTATTCTAACTTTTTCATCACGAGTCATCGATGCGCCAGGGCTTTGTTCGCCGTCGCGTAGGGTGGTATCAAATATAATTAACTTGTCTTTCATAAAAACTCCATTCATGGAGATAAATCAATGTTTAAATTGATATCAATTAATAAGGTGGGATTTCACTAGCTTTTGAAAAAGATAATCGCCCGTCAGGGCAATAATCTTAAAGAGAGGGTTAGCCTTACACAGCGTTTGTTTTTAAAAGCGTTAGCCATGATAGCTTACAAAAATGCGTGATATAGAATAATCATAGCTTGTGACTATACGCGAATGACCCTAGGCTCTCAAGCAGATTTTACACTTTTAGATTTTGCTCTACGCTTGCGAGCGACCAATGTCACTACTGGTCCAGAAATCGCATAGCCCAAAAATAACAAAAACAACATAGTTTGCGGCTGAGCCATCACAAAAGCAATCGCTAGCATAACTGCAATCGTTACAAAAAAAGGCACTTTACCTTTTAAATCGATGTCTTTGAAACTGGAATATCTAAAGTTACTCACCATTAACAAACCTGTACTCATGGTTAAAATGACTGCGAGATACTTTATTATTTCTATATCATAACCATACTCTAAGCTTATCAAAATAAAGCCAGCAAGTATGGCGGCTGCGGCAGGACTCGGTAAACCCTGAAAATAACGTTTATCTGCAGACGTTAATTGCGTATTAAAACGAGCTAATCTTAAGGCTCCACCGGCCATATGAATAAAAGCCGCAAATAATCCTAACTTACCCAAACTTGAAAAAGCCCATAAGTACATGACTAAAGCGGGCGCTGCGCCAAATGAAACCATATCTGACAAACTATCATATTGAGCGCCAAAGTCGCTTTGTGTATTAGTTAAGCGCGCTACTCGTCCATCCAGACCATCTAAAATCATAGCTATAAAAATAGCCATGGCTGCAGTTTCGTAGCGACCACCCATTGCTGAGGTAATCGCATAAAAACCAGCGAATAAAGCCCCCGTAGTAAATAAGTTAGGTAATAAATAAATGCCACGACGGCGTATAGAGCTTTTTTCTAAAATCATTCGTCAATTAGTCCTTAGGTTTTAAAAACGGTTTTCAAGCTGCACTTAAAGCGTTCATGGCTGCGAGGAATTAATAATGGGTGAATTATACAATGACCCTATAAACACTACCTATTGTTTCATACCAGTATGGCTATTTATTAAATGCAATATTCTTTACTAGCTGATGTTACGCAGTCATTGATCTGATTATAATAAACAAATAATGAGGTCGCTATCGCGACAATGTTTTAATCGGGTATTCGCACCCGAAGGCGAGATACTTTCTTTTGCGCCGCCAAAAGAAAGTATCCAAAGAAAAGGCGGCTCGATTGCCGCTGCTTCCTGCGCTCCTCGGTTTTGTCGGGGGTCGATAGAGAGGGCGTCCTGCCCTCCTACCGACGCGCGGCATCCATGCCGCGCCCCTTCGGGCTAATCCCAACAAAACCTGCGGTGCTCGGCGCGGCAAACGAGAGCAAAACAACGTTACTGAGTAACGTCAGTTACTAGTTAGTCTTTATACAAAGTTGCGTGCTAACCAACGCCATAACATCGGCTAATAAATTCTCTTGCCCGGTCTGAAAACTAATCGCATCAGTCACTCTGCGTAACCATGTAAATTGGCGCTTTGCCAATTGTCGAGTAGCGATAATAGCCTTTTCAGTCATAGCATCATAATCATCGATACCTTGCAAATAAGCCCATACTTGCCGGTAACCTACCGCACGCATTGATGGCATCAGTTCATTTAAATC
>CAMDOP010000077.1 GCA_945903675.1 Crenothrix polyspora | reverse complement strand
TAGCCATTAATTCTATGCATGGCTACTTGCTGGATTTAATGTTGGAATTTTGAATCGTAGGTTTTAATCGTTTGCAACATCAGTCTGCCTAATAACCTGCGCTCACACCCTACGAGCTAAGTGGGGCATCAAATTAAAAAATTGATTTTGTTGTTTAGTACTTCAACGTCGCTCTAATATTCATCATCATCATCATCATCATCATCATCATCATCATCATCATCGTCGTCGTCGAATGCTTGATAAGCGTCTGATTCAATATTATCTATAGTCTCATCTTCAAGAACATCATCAAACTCAGTGTCGTCGTCGATATTTAATAATACTTTTAAATAGCGATACAATAATCTTGAAGATTTGGGCGGTTTAGCAAGTTCAGTTTCTTTTTGTGCATTGCGTATCAACTGCCTTAGCTGCTGTCTATCCGCATGGGGGTGGTCATTAAGTAGTTCTGTAAGGGCATTATTGCCATCATTAATTAATCTAGCTCTCCAACGCTCTGCAATATGATGCTCTCTGACCGCGTGGGCGCTTTGGCTTTTCATGCGCGCTAGTCTTTCTAGATAAGGATCTATATCTATTTTGTTAAGCTGCCCAGTTATAAATTTTAATAAACGCTTTCTTGCGCTTTTATGGGGCATTCCTGAGGCTTCAGTTAGCGCCTTATGAAGAATGTCGGGCAGTTCTAGCGCTTTTAATTGCGTTGGGGGTAATTCGGCTAATTCTTGACTTAAAGCAAAAAGAACAGCCATGTCCTTTTTTATTCGAGTTTTATTGGGACGAATGGCGTAATAAACTATTTCACCTTTGTCATTGTATTCATATTCGTAATCGTAATCTTGTTCTTCACTCATCTTAATATCTAACCATTACACGCAGAAATAATACTATTTTACCATAGACTGTTTGATCGCTTTCCATGCTTCTATCTTTTGTTCTAATTTTAATGCAGCATGAGCTGGACTGGTTGATGGTAAATAGCAATACGTAAGGTAAGTGTACTGGTGATCTAAACTTGGTAGTACGTGTTGTTTATAGAGTTTTTCAGCAAGCTTGCCATTGAAAAATACCTGCTTAATATTTGGGTGGCTATGAAATAAGTGATTAAAGTCATTAATCTTAGCGGTAGTAATATTTATATTCGCATCTAAACTTCCTGTGCGATGGCAGTATTTTAATACATCCCATACAGCAATGTTATTACTCATTAAGCAGTTCTTTCGACTCAAGTAGCTTTGGTCTGGATTGCCATTTAATAAAGCATTCATGATAGGCCAGAAAGTATTTCTTGAGTGTCCATAATATTGCTGGAGATTAATAGAGGCGACGCTGGGCATCGATCCTAATATCAATATGTTGGCATTAGGTGAAATAATTGCTTCAAATCCTACTAAGAAAGGTTTCATAATCTGTTTAATAATAAATTACTTTATTTTTATGTCTTTAAATTTGCGATAATGTTCAGTCGAACTCTATTAAAGAATAGATAGTGCCTACTGGTTTGTTTTGTTCCTGTGTGGCTGTTTTTTGTGTTGATTCGTTTTAATCATTATTTTATAGGATATCAATTACCCATGTGGTTTAAAAACCTTAGTATTTTCCGCCTTACCGAAGCTTTTACTTTAACATCAGAAGAATTGGATCAAAAGCTTGAAGCCTTAGCTTTTCGTCCTTGTGGTTCTCATGAAGAATTTACTTTTGGCTGGACGCCACCTTTGGGGAAAGCTTCTCAGGCATTAGTTCATAAAACTAATGGCTATATGATGCTATGTGTTAAAAAAGAAGAGAGGGTGTTGCCTGCGTCAGTTTTAAATGAATTATTGCTAGAGAAGATAGCAGAGCAAGAAGAGTTGCACTCTAGAAAGCTTTCTAAGAAAGAGCGCGCTGAACTTAAAGATGAGCTTGTTTTTGATTTATTACCTAGAGCATTTACATTTTCACGCAAAATATTCGCATATATTGATCCACAGGACGGCTGGTTGATTGTTAATGCGGCCTCTGCAAAAAGTGCTGAAGATCTAGTTAGTTTGTTGCGGAAATCATTAGGTTCATTGCCTGCTATTCCATTAAGTACTGTGGAAAAGCCCATAGCGACCATGACACAATGGCTGCTTAACAATAAGATAGCTGACGATGTCACTATAGAAGATGAGTGCGAGTTACGTTCTCCGGAGGAAGCCGGTGGCATCGTTCGTTGTAAGCGTCATGATTTGGCTTTGCCTGAAATCACCAATCATTTAGATACTGGTAAGGAAGTTATTAAGTTGGCGGTTAACTGGGCTGAGCGGATTTCTTTCATTATCGATGAAAATTTGTCGATAAAGCGTTTGCGATTTTTAGAATTGATTCAAGATCAAGTTGCTGATATTGAGACAGATGATGAAGCGGCTCAGTTTGATGTGGATTTTTCTATTATGACAGCTGAGTTGGCGACTTTTTTTCCTAGACTCATAGCGTTGTTTGGTGGAGAAAATAAGGCATAAAAAAAGCCCGGCGGTTTATAGCCGCCGGGCTTTTTTATGCTCTAAAGCAAAGTTGAATTATTTCAACATTGATTTTTTGAACAGGTTGTCCAATTTGCTGTTAGTATCTTGAGCAAATTGAGCAGCACGATTAGCAGCAGCTTCAGCAGCAGCAGCTTTAGCAGCAGCATCATCAGCAGCAGTATGTGCACTTTGTGCATCAGAAGATGCAGAAGCTACAGAAGTTTTCAAACCATCAATTTGTGATTGTAGGTTTTCGATATCTGAAGTAGAAGCACAACCAACAACTAAAGTTGCAACCATTGCGATCATTGATAATTTAATTACTTTTTTCATATTATTTTCCTTAGTCAAAGTTATTACTACAAAAAATTATAGCTAGAAAAAATTATAACACTATAAAAGTATTATCTCTAGCTTTATTTTATTTTTACTACAGTTCCTGTATCCACCCATTGACTTAGTTGATCAATTTGAGGATTGGTTAAAGCTATGCAGCCATGCGTCCAGTCAAAAACCTGGTGTATTCTTTCGTCAGCATTGCCGAGACCATGTATGCCAATTTGACCACCTAATGGTGTGTTTTGTGGAGGTGTTTGATGAAGTTGATGTGCAATTAAAATCTTATCATAAGTAATATGATCAATAACTCCTTTTTTTAATGCTTGCTCTGCATCATCAGCAGAAGGGTAGGTCAGACCAAAAAAACGTCTAAAAGTACTTTTTTCACCAACCCAGCCAATTTTATAGCTTCCAAAAGGTGTTATGTTATCACCACGATGATTTTTTAAACCAGCGCCACCTCGACCTATTGCAATTTTATTTAATACATCGACAGTTTTTTCGCCTTTTTTTATTTCAATCTTCCTAGCACTAGTGTCAATTAAGAGCCAAACATCGCTTTCGGCATGAACTGAAAAAGAAATTAAGCAGCAATACAATAATAGATAAATTCGTAACATATTTTTACAATAGATAATGATTTTGGTGTATTTTATGAGCAACTTTAATTGATGAAATAGAGCTTAAATATGCAAATAGAAACTATTACTACTCATCCGTATGATGATCAGAATCCAGGAACGTCTGGCCTAAGGAAAAAAGTTAAAATATTTCAGCAGCCAGGCTATCTCGAGAATTTTGTCCAATCAATTTTTGACTCTTTAGAAGATTTTACAGGAAAATCTTTAGTATTGGGAGGCGATGGCCGTTATTTTAACAGATTAGCGGTACAGACCATTATTAAAATCGCAGCAGCAAATGGTTTTGGCGAGCTTATTATTGGTCAAGGTGGTCTTCTGTCAACTCCTGCTGCTTCGCATATCATTAGAAAATATCAAGCATTTGGTGGCTTAATACTTTCAGCTAGTCATAATCCTGGCGGCCCAGAGGAAGATTTTGGCATAAAATATAATGTAGGCAATGGTGGTCCTGCCTCAGAGAAATATACAGATGCTTTTTATCAACGCAGTTTAGTTATCGATAGTTATAAAGTAGCTATTATTGACGAGATCGATCTTGATTCTATAGGTACACAGCAAATAGAGGGTCTTAAAATTACAATTATTGATTCGGTATCTGATTATGCCGAACTGATGCAGACTATTTTTGATTTTAATTTACTTAAACAAAGCATTAGTTCTGGCTATATCACATTATTGTTTGACGCTATGAGTGCTATAACTGGGCCTTACGCAAAAAGAATATTAGTAGATATATTAGGTGCATCATCAGATTCTCTTATTAATGCTGAGCCATTGGAAGATTTTGGTGGGCACCACCCTGATCCAAATTTAGCACATGCACACGAACTTGCTGAGCGCATGTTTAGTGCTGATGCACCTACTTTAGGTGCTGCATCAGATGGTGATGGCGACCGCAACATGATTACGGGCAGTCAAATTTTTGTAACACCTAGTGATAGCTTGGCTATTATGGCGGCAAATGCACATTTAATTCCGGCTTATGCTAAAGGATTAGATGGGGTTGCTCGCTCTATGCCAACTAGTCAGGCAGTTGATCGAGTAGCTGCCTATTACAATATACCTTGTTATGAAACGCCTACTGGCTGGAAGTTTTTTGGTAATTTGTTAGATGCAGGAAAAATAACACTGTGTGGTGAAGAAAGTTTTGGCACGGGCTCTGATCATGTTCGTGAAAAAGATGGGTTATGGGCAGTATTGTTTTGGTTAAATTTAATTGCTGTAAAGCGCCAGTCTGTTGTTGATATTGTTAATGAGCATTGGCAAAAATTTGGACGAGATATTTATTGTCGCCATGATTATGAATCTATAGAAACGTCTATTGCTAATGGTATTGTTGAACATTTACGTAATCAATTATCTATGCTGCCAAAGCAGTGTTTTGGTGATTATATTGTAAAGTTTGCAGATGAGTTTAGTTATGAAGATTCTATAGATGGTAGCGTTAGTAAAAATCAAGGTATACGTATTGGTTTTGAAAATGGCTCGCGTATAGTTTTTCGATTATCTGGGACGGGCACAGTAGGTGCAACTCTAAGAATTTATTTGGAAAGGTTTGAGGCGGATAGTGCTCTGCATAATCAAGAAGCTCAATTTGTCTTAAATGATTTAATTATTCTTGCAGAACAATTATGCGAAGTTAAAAAAAGAACAGGCAGAACAGAGCCGAATATTATTACTTAAGTGTGAATGTAGAGAAAGGCGAAAGATTTAGGCTGCTAAGTCTTTCGCGTATTATTTAAGATTGAGCGAGGTTTCCCGTCATGCTATGAGCAATATCATGCAAATAACAAATTAAAAAAACGCCTGCTGCAATTAAAACAATTTGTTGAAGTGAGGTTTTTATATCTGTTTTTTTATGTAATGTCGGTATTAAGTCAGCAACTGCAATATAAATAAAGCTGGAAGCAGCTAAAGCCAAGAAGAATGGAAGGCTGCTATGCAAATTTTCTAAGCTAAAGTAAGCTAAAATACCCCCAAGTACAGTCGTTAAACTAGCTAACATATTATAAAAAAGAGCTTTTCCTCTAGAATAACCACTATCTAATAATATAGCAAAATCACCTACTTCTTGAGGGATTTCGTGTGCGGCAACTGCTAAGCTGGTCACTATGCCTAGTTGTACATCAGTTAAAAATGCCGCAGCTATTAAAATGCCGTCCACAAAGTTATGAATACTGTCGCCTAGAATTATTAATGAGCCAGCTGATTTTGCGTTGCTGTGGTTATGTTTGTGAGCATGCTCATTATCATCGCCATGTGCTTCACAGCTACCAGAATGACAATGTCTCCAGATTAATAATTTTTCTAGTGTAAAAAAACCTAAGATTCCAGCTAAGATGGTACCGGACAGTATTTGAAACTGATCAGGCTTAACTTTCTCAAAGGCTTCAGGAATAAGACCCCAAAATGCAACGGCTAAAAGTGCGCCTATGGCAAAACTAATGCCATGAGGCAACATAGCTTTCCTTTGCTGCTCAGGTAGCAATAAAAAAACGGCGGCGGCCATTATGCTTAATATTCCGCCAATTGCGGTAAAAATGATGATTAATACCAATAAATTCATTATGCTAATTTTTCCATATTAATGTTGCCATGCGTCCAGTTTGGTTATCTCGTCGATAAGAAAAAAAGCGTTCGTTATCCGTCATAGTGCAGTAGGTGCCGCCATAAATATTACTGATGCCTAGGGTATTTAGCTCAATTCTTGCTAATTGGTAAATATCAGCTAAGTATTTGCTGTTATGTTGCTTCTTAAACGCTTTTTCATAAAGATTTGATTTATTCATGAAAGCGTCGAATACCTCAGTTCCAACTTCAAAGCATTTAGCTCCAATGGCAGGACCTAGCCAAATTAAAAGTTCAGTGCACTTAGTAATAGGAGTTTTGGAGGCTATTTCGGAAATGCTGTTAGCTATCACGCCTGTTAATAATCCACGCCAACCTGCGTGAATGGCAGCTATTTTCTGACCATCTTTAGAACAAATCAATAAAGGCAAGCAATCAGCTGTCATCACGGCACAAACTACGCCTGATTCAAATGAATAACTGGCATCAGCCTGTTGAGGCGTATTTCCTATTTCAGCCTTAATTATATGATTGCTATGAATTTGATCTAGCCATACTGGTTCAGCCGGAAGGCTTAACATATCGCGGATTATCTTTCTATTTTGTAATACACACTCTTTTAAATCATTAACATGAGTTGCAGGATTTAAGCTTAAGTAGGGCTCTTTGCTGACTCCACCTAAACGTAAAGTGGTTGCAGCATGGATATTGGCAGGAGCTGGCCAGTCTGGAACTAGCCAGTACTTATTCTTGCTCATTATCCGTTAGAGCATCAAGAAGACGCACCATATCATCAGGCATAGCTTGCTCCCATTCACAATATTCATTAGTAATAGGGTGAAGCAATCCTAATTTTGCAGCATGTAAAGCTTGACGCTTAAAGCTACGCAATTCTTTTTCTAGTTGCTCGCTGCAATCAGCAGGCATTTGGAATCGACCACCATAGACTTGATCGCCTAATAATGGATAGCGAATATGCGCCATATGCACACGAATTTGATGGGTACGTCCGGTTTCAAGTTTAACTTGAATGAGTGTGTGTCGAGTAAAACGCTTCACTACACGATAGTGCGTGACAGCAAATTTTCCAGATTCCTTAACGGCGTAGCGTTTTCGATCAGTAGGATGCCTAGCAATAGGCTCGTCAACTGTTCCTCCGGCTGTCATGCGTCCCCGGCTAATGGCTAAGTATTCCCTAACAATAGTCCTTTCTTGGAGTTGTTGCGTCAAACTATTATGGGCTTGTAAAGTTTTAGCAATCATTAAAAGACCGCTGGTTTCCTTGTCTATTCTGTGGACGATGCCTGCTCTAGGTAATGTTTCTAAAGAAGACTCATGGTTAAGTAAGGCATTTAATAATGTACCATTCCAGTTGCCAACGGCAGGATGTACCACCATTCCAGCAGGTTTATTGACTATAAGTAAACTAACGTCTTCAAAAACAATATCTAAGGAAATGGGTTCTGCTTTAGACGTTATTACTATTTCTGCCTCAGCATCTAAAGAAATTATTTCACCACCTTCAAGTTTATCTTTAGGTTTTAGAATTAAATCATTGACATGTACGCGCCCAGATTTAACCCAAATTTGCAGTTTGCTGCGTGAATAGTCTGCAAATAATTCGGCTAGCACTTGGTCTAAACGCATGCCAGCCATTTCGTAAGGCACTTCTGCCGTTAATCGTGTCATAACTAGTTCTTCTGAATAACGTATTGTTAAGTTATACTCGCTAAATACCTAACTTTAAAGTATCGTCGTTCATTCTGCGAGAAAACCTCTAATATTACAACGTGTCGTTGGTACTATGCGATTAATTTTAATAAAATTTTTAATTATTGTCTGTTTGGGACTGTCTCTTGAAGGCTGTTCGTCTCTTAAAGATCTATTTTCAGGTGACTCTAGTTCATCAAAGGATAAGGATGAATATGCTGATTGGAGTGCAGAAAAATTTCGTACAGAAGCTAAAGCTGCAGTGGATAGCGGCAGTTACGAGAAAGCCACCAAAATTTATGAGGCCATAGAATCTCGAAATCCATTTGGTGCAGATGCTGCTCAAACACAGTTGGATGTTGCTTATGCTTATTATAAAAATGGTGATGCAGATTCGGCAATTGCTGCCGCTGATCGTTTTATAAAAACAAATCCTCGTAGTCCTGGGGTAGATTATGCTTATTATTTGAAAGGTTTGGTGAATTATAATCGTGATATTGGTTTTATTGATCGATTTTTACCTACAGATACCTCGCAACGAGACCCAGGTGCAGCTAATGATGCCTTAATTAATTTTGAAGAGTTGGTGCGTCGTTTCCCGCAAAGTAAGTATGTTCCAGACTCAAGATTACGAATGATTGCTCTTAAAAGTAATATGGCCATGTATGAAGTACATGTAGCTCGATATTATATTAAGCGTAAGGCTTATGTAGCTGCAGTGGATAGAGCCTCTAGTGTTATTGATAAGTATCAAGGAACTGCTGCTGTTCCTTATGCTTTGCTTGCCTTACAAGAATCCTACACTAAATTAGGCATGAATGAGTTGGCAAATGATACGCTTCGTGTCTATGAACTTAATTATCCTAAAGGCCCTCCCATACCTGAACATAATGCATCAACTATCTCTCATAAAATTTGGGACTTTATTGGGCTTGAAAAATAGTCACACACTAAGTTTATATAGAAAGCGCTTTTATAAAGCGACTAAGGTGCAATAATTGTTGAGGAAAAAACGCTGAAAACTAATATAATGATTATCAGTAGAATATACCACTAACCCATTGATTACAGGAATAAAAAACATGCGTAACTATGTATTAAATATCAGTTTATTAGTATTGGCACTGACTTCAGTTTCTGCACAAGCAGAGGTAGTATCTAAAGAGGCTATTCCTACGCCTATAATGGATCAATTTTATAAGAAACACCCAAATGCGATAGAATTTAGTGCGGCAAAGAAAACGCACTTTAAACAAACCGTATATGAAATCATGTTTAAAGTAGAGAAAGATAAAGAAAAATTAATTGAGTTGTATAGACCCAATGGTCATTTCTTTGTTAATGCCGATAATGTTCAAGGTGCCAATATGTTGCCTGCGATTGCTTCTGATAATTTAAAGGCCATGTTTGATACTTACACAGTTAAAGACTCCGTATTGATAGTCAACCCAAATGGTGTAGGTGAAGAATATGACTTGGTAATTAATGCTGGCGGCACTGATTGGAGTGTTGTTATTGATCGTACTGGTGCAATTAGTCAAAAAGAACGTAATTAAATGTTTTCGCAGTAGATTTTTTTATAAAATATTACCTAGCGTTATATCTTAAAACTAATATTTCAACCTGCATTACAATCAGGTTGAAAAAGCACAAGTGATAGAAGTCAGTCTTTTCAATAGTGCTAGATACCTGATGTTTAAAAAGTATTTACATGGGTATTAATAAATTTGGTCATAGTAATGATTAGATTGATGATTGTATTAATCCCAACCACTTACTGGATTATCCATGGCCTCACCAAGCAATAGACCTACTTCGCCACATTTACAAGTCTATAGGCTGCCTTTAACAGGCATCATTTCAATTTCTCATCGAATCACCGGCGTACTATTATCGGTAGGGTTAATATTTATTGTTGTTATTTTGTCAGCTATTGCTGCTGGACCAGAATCTTACAACAGCCTGCAAGTACTTTGGGCTTTCTGGCCAATAATATTAATTTATTGGGGATTTAGCTACGCGTTAATATTTCATCTATGTCACGGTGTACGGCATTTAATTTGGGATGCGGGAAAAAGCTTTGATCGTGACACCATGAATCGATATGCTCTGATTGAACTTTGTATCTCCTTAGTTATTACCATAATTATGTTACTGTTTATTTAATTCTGGAGTGTTTATGGATTATCGATCGCCATTGGCTAAAGTGCGTGGTTTGGGTTCTGCAAAATCAGGAACATCGCATTGGTGGATGCAGCGTGTAAGTGCAGCAGCATTAATCCCACTATCTTATTGGCTAATTACTTTCCTAAATTTAAGTATTCATGCGTCTTATCAAGAAACAGTGCTTTGGATGAATATACCGAGTAATGCCGTTTGCATTATTGCTTGGGTGCTTGTCGCTTTTTATCACGCTGCCTTGGGTTTACAAGTGGTCATTGAAGATTATGTTGCTTCTGAAGGCTTAAAAATTATTGTCGTCTGGGCAATTAATATAAGTTTCTTCATGCTGGTACTGGCGGCATTAGTGTCAGTGTTTCGAATATTAATGATAGGTTAGCTTATGTCGGCGGATTATAAAATTATTGAGCATAGCTATGACGTAATTGTAGTGGGGGCAGGTGGGGCAGGCTTACGTGCAACTCTAGGCTTGGCAGAAAGAGGATTAAAAACGGCTTGTTTGTCAAAAGTGTTTCCTACGCGCAGTCATACTGTTGCTGCACAAGGCGGGATTAGTGCAGCACTAGGGAATATGGGTGAAGATGACTGGCGTTTTCACATGTATGACACCGTTAAAGGTTCAGATTGGCTGGGCGATCAAGATGCCATCGAATACATGTGTCGTGAAGCAATGGCCGCAGTTATTGAGTTAGAACATTATGGAGTGCCTTTTTCTAGAACTGAGGATGGCAAAATTTATCAACGCGCTTTTGGTGGGATGACAACGCATTACGGCAAAGGTCAAGCACAAAGAACTTGCGCTGCGGCTGATAAAACTGGTCATGCCATATTACAAACGCTATACCAACAAGCTTTAAAGCATAATGCTGAGTTTTTTGTTGAATATATTGTATTAGATTTGATTATGGAAGATGGTCAGTGCCGTGGCGTTTTGGCATGGTGTCTGGATGATGGCTCTCTTCATTTATTTAAAGCTCACATGACAATTCTCGCTACTGGGGGTTATGGGCGCAGCTATTTTTCTTGTACCTCAGCTCATACCGTAACTGGCGATGGTAATGCTATGGTGTTACGCGCAGGCTTGCCTTTACAGGATATGGAATTTATTCAATTTCATCCCACCGGCATTTATGGTTCAGGCTGTTTAATTACTGAAGGCGTTAGGGGTGAGGGGGGATATCTCACTAATTCCGAAGGCGAACGATTTATGGATAGATATGCTCCTTCTGCTAAAGATCTAGCTTCTCGTGATGTGGTGAGTCGTGCAATGACCATTGAAATTCAAGAGGGGCGCGGAGTTGGTAAGCTTAAAGATCACTTATATTTACATATAGAACATCTAGATCCAAAACTCATCAATGAGCGCTTACCTGGTATCGCGGAAACTTCAAAAATATTTGCCGGTGTTGATATTACCAAAGATCCCATTCCTGTATTACCCACCGTACATTATAATATGGGCGGAATACCTACCAATTACAAAGCTGAAGTGGTGACGTTGGATGGTGACAACCCCGATAAGGTTGTGCCTGGCTTAATGGCCGTAGGTGAAGCTGCCTGCGTTTCAGTGCATGGTGCCAACCGGTTGGGCTCAAACTCTTTATTAGATTTAGTAGTGTTTGGTCGCTCTGCCGCCATTCGTTGTGCTGAATTGATAAAGCCAGGGACTGCACAAAAAACACTAGCTAAAACGGCTTGTGATAAGGCCTTGGCACGTTTTGATAAGATTCGTAATGCTAAAGGTTCACTTAGCACCTCTGAGATACGTTTGGCCATGCAAATAACGATGCAAAACAAAGCGGCGGTATTTAGAACTCAAACTACGCTAGATGAAGGTATTGCAGCCATGGCAGATATTAAGCGGTCGTTTGCTAATGTAGGCGTTAAAGACCAATCCTTGATTTGGAATACTGATTTAGTAGAAACCTTAGAATTGGATAATTTACTCAGTCAAGCCAGTGTCGCAATTAATGCTGCTGGTAATCGTTTGGAAAGTCGTGGCGGTCATGCAAGAGAAGATTATCCTGGGCGAGATGATGCCAATTGGCTTAAACATACTTTGACTTGGCTGGATGATGATAAGGTCAGTATTGATTATCGCCCTGTACATTTATATACCTTAACCGACGAAGTTGACTTTATCCCACCTAAAGAGAGGGTTTACTAATGGCAGAGTT
>CAMDOP010000076.1 GCA_945903675.1 Crenothrix polyspora | reverse complement strand
CAATCATGTTTGCAGAGCATTGCTCCAGTTTTGCGTAGCGCTCTATTATTAAAAAATAAGGCTATAACTACATTAAAATACAGTAACACATAGGTTGATTCGCCAATAGCGGAATATTGGCATAGAAAACCAAAATCCATTTTAGTTTGCGGCTACTTTATAACCTTAATAATCTAAAATATCAACTATTTTTTACTTATTCTTGGCAAGCATGAGTATTCAAAGCCTTAGTCAGTATTATTCATATAAACATCATGATAACCGCTAATATTTTTGAATCGGCATACGCTTTATGCCTGACCTTATTGCGCTAAAGCTGTAAAAGGTTGGATAATCACCCACCTTCTTTAAGTGGCTATCAATCTGGCATGGAATTTAATTTACTCAATACTGACGGTCACGCACGGCGTGGACGTCTTAATTTTGCTCGTGGCGTAGTAGAAACGCCGATCTTTATGCCGGTAGGCACTTATGGCGCAGTTAAATCATTAACACCAGAAGATTTAATCGGTGTAGGGGCGCAAATCATACTCGGCAATACCTTTCATTTAATGTTAAGACCGACCACGGCGGTGATCAATGCGCATGGGGACTTGCATGATTTTATGCATTGGCAAAAACCCATCTTAACCGATTCTGGCGGCTTTCAGGTCTTTAGCCTAGGCGCACTCAGAAAGATTACCGAACAAGGTGTGACCTTTAAATCACCCTTAAATGGCAGCGCCATCTTTATGGGGCCAGAAGAGTCTATGCAAGTACAACGGGAATTAGGCTCTGATATCGTAATGATATTCGACGAATGTACGCCCTACCCTGCCACCGTCGACGAGGCCGCTATTTCTATGCGCCTATCTTTGCGTTGGGCGCAGCGTAGTAAAGACGCGCATGGCGATAACCCCTCCGCCTTGTTTGGTATTGTTCAAGGAGGTATGTACGAACATCTGCGTAAAGAATCCATAGACGGCTTACTGGATATCGGTTTCGACGGTTATGCCATTGGTGGCTTATCAGTGGGCGAACCCAAAGAAGAAATGATGGCGACCTTAGATGTCATTCATAACAAAATGCCCGTCGATAAACCGCGTTATTTAATGGGCGTAGGCACACCTGAGGATTTAGTCGAAGCGGTCAGACGCGGCATTGATATGTTTGATTGCGTAATGCCGACAAGAAATGCCCGTAACGGCCATTTGTTTACCACTTTTGGCGTGGTAAAAATCAGAAACAGCCAGTATGAATTTGATAGTCAACCTTTAGATCCAGACTGCGCTTGTTACACTTGCCAGAATTATTCTCGCGCTTATTTGCGTCATTTAGATAAATGCAAAGAAATGTTAGGTTCACGATTGAACACTATTCATAACCTTTATTATTACTTGAGTCTGATGCAGGGCTTACGTGATGCTATTGAAAAACAAGAACTCGATATTTTTGTTAGACAATTTTATCAACAACGAGGAAAAGCCATGCCGTCTATGGCATAATGAGCCAATTTTTTTTAATAACAATAACCCTTGAGGATGACCATGAGTTTTTTTATCTCTGACGCTTTAGCTGCTGCGGCACCAGCCGCCCAATCACCTGGCATGGAAGGCATGTTATTTCCATTGGGAATATTAGCTTTCTTTTACTTTTTATTTTTGCGCCCTCAGTCTAAACGCGCCAAAGAAAAGAAACAAATGATCTCTGCCATCAGCAAAGGTGTTGAAGTGGTTACCAATGGCGGTATTTTAGGTAAAGTCGCCGATTTAGATGAAAACTTTGTCAAACTTGAAGTCTCTGACAATGTTTTTATTCAAGTACAACGCCAAAGCATTGAAAGCATGATGCCTAAAGGTACGTATAAAGCCATCACTAAAAAAGTAGTCATTAATAAAGCTTAATGAGATAAGCGTAGGCTGGGAAATCGACGTAAACGCAATGCCTTTACGTCGAACTAAGGCGTGATTTCACGCCACCCAACTTAGGATCTGCTGCAATTATTGGAATAACACATGCAAAATCACTTCCCTCTTTGGAAAAATCTTATAATCCTTTTTGTTTTTGGCATAGGGATTATTTATTCGTTACCCACGCTGTACGGTGAAGACCCCTCTGTTCAGGTCTCCTCAACCCAAACCGAAGCCATTAATCAAGGTCAAGCGGGCAAAATTGAAGCTGATCTTAAAGCGATGGGTGTGAGCCTTAAAGCCTTCGAATTTAAAGATGGTCATATCTTAGCCCGCTTTAATAATACCGATGATCAGCTTAAATCCGCAGATTTTCTTAGAGACAGCATGGGCAGCAACTATACCGTTGCTTTAAATCTTGCTCCGACGACACCGCAATGGCTACGTGCATTACACGCCAATGCTATGTACTTGGGTCTAGATTTACGTGGCGGGGTACACTTTCTCCTTGAAGTGGATATGGATGCTGCTGTTAAACAAGCAGAAGATCGTTATAACGATGACCTACGCTTAGCCTTACGTAGCGAAAAATTACGTTATCAGTCAGTCGCTAAAGATAATGGTTTCCTTAAAGTAACACTAAATAGTGCTGACGATAAAGCTAGCCTATTTACCTTACTGAATAAAGACTTTCGTACTTTGGAAGTGACCGAGCCCGACGATAAAACTCAGGTTTGGCTAAAAATATCAGCAAAAGAAGAGCGCGAACTTAAAAAAACTGCCGTCGCACAAAACATGACGACCTTACGTAATCGTGTAAATGAATTAGGTGTCGCTGAACCGGTTATTCAACAGCAAGGTGATAACCGCATCGTAGTGCAATTACCCGGTGTGCAAGATACCACACGCGCCAAGGAAATTTTAGGTACCACCGCAACTTTAGAATATCGCTTAGTGGATGTTGAGCATGATGTACAACAAGCTGTCGCAGGACATGTGCCCGTCGGCAGTCGCTTGTATTATGAAAGAAAAGGCGCGCCTATCTTATTAGATAGACGTGTGATTGTAACTGGCGACCAAATTGTAGATGCCTCGTCAGGTGTCGATCAAGACGGCAGACCTTCGGTGAACATTTCTTTAAATGGCGTAGGTGCTGCGAAGATGGCTAAAACCACTCAAGTCAGTGTCGGTAAGCCCATGGCCGTCGTGTTTATTGAATATAAAGTAGACACGAAGCTGGCTGATGGTCAAAAAGTACGCCATAAACTAAAAGTAGAAAAAGTGATTAATGTCGCGACTATTCAAGGCGTGTTTAGTAAACGCTTTCAAACCACCGGTTTAGATAGTCCGCAAGAAGCACGAAACTTATCCTTATTATTAAGAGCAGGTGCTTTAGCAGCTCCTGTAGATATCGTTGAAGAACGCACGGTAGGACCTAGCCTAGGTCAAGACAATATCGACAAAGGTATGTTGTCGTTTGTCGTTGGTTTTGCTTTGGTTGTATTGTTTATGGCGGTTTATTACCGCTTGTTCGGCATGATCGCCAACTTTGCCTTAGCTTTTAACGTGGTTATCGTGGTGGCTATTTTATCTATGCTACAAGCGACGTTAACTTTACCTGGTATTGCCGGTATTATCTTAACCGTGGGTATGTCAGTTGATGCCAACGTTTTGATCTTTGAACGGATTAAAGAAGAGCTTAAAAATGGTAATACACCACAATCGGCGATTTTTGCTGGTTATGATAAAGCCTTTGGCACTATTTTTGACTCGCATTTCACCAACTTAATCGTGGCCGTCGTGTTATTTGCTTATGGTACCGGTTCGATTAAAGGTTTTGCTGTCACCCTGATTATCGGTATTTTATCCTCTATGTTTACGGCGATTACCGGAACACGGATGGTGATTAACTGGGTCTACGGTAACCGTAGAGTCGAAAAATTATCTATTTAAGGGCGTAGCTTTTGCCGCGCTAATCCTGTGTGATGGAACTTAAGTTCAAGACTGAGAAGATTAATAACATGAAGATTACTAATATAAATTTTATAGGTAACAGAAATATCGCCATACTGTTTTCAGGCATATTGATGGTGCTGTCCATTATTTCATTATCGACACGCGGCTTACAAATGGGTATCGATTTTACCGGAGGCACATTAATTGAAGTTGGCTATCAAAAAGCCGCCGATTTAACGGTACTGCGCAATACCTTAGATACCGAAGGCTTTAACGATGCCACGGTGCAAAATTTTGGTACCGCTAAAGACGTACTGATCCGCCTAAAGCCTCATGAGGGTGTGAGCAGTGCTGATTTAAGCACTAAAGTATTAGAAGCCATTAACAAAAACACTGCAGAACCAGCAAGCGTAAGACGTGTTGAATTTGTCGGCCCACAAGTCGGTGACGATCTGGCTGAAGACGGTTTTTTGGCTCTACTCTATTCAACCATCGGTATTTTGATTTATATCGCCTGGCGTTTTGAATGGAAATTTTCTACCGGTGCGGTTATTGCAACCTTACATGACGTTGTTGTCACCTTAGGCTTATTTTCGGCTTTAGGCCTAGAGTTTGACTTAACCGTGTTAGCGGCAGTGCTGGCTTTGATTGGCTATTCCTTAAACGATACCATCGTGGTTTATGACCGTATTCGTGAAAACTTTCGCTTATTCAGAAACATGTCTACCGAAGAAATTATGAATATTTCGGTTAATGTGACTTTAAGCAGAACCATCATGACCTCATTAACCGTTATCTTGGTATTAGTGTCTTTGTTTTTCTTAGGCGGCGAAACCATCCATAACTTTTCTATCGTCTTATTATTTGGTGTGTTTTTTGGTACCTATTCATCAATCTTTATCGCAAGCCCTATGGCTTTGATTTTAGGCATCAGCCCTGAAGACTTAATGATACCCATCAAAGAAGGCGCTGACATCGATCATAGACCTTAATTGATATTTGATGTCGGGTTAGCGTTAACCTAATCCGACAATTTTGTTATTATTCTTGAATTTTAATCCTTGAAGTGCTACTCAAGCGTTAATCCGCTATAATTATCCATCTTTTTTATCAACTCGGAGCTTTACCTCAACATGGCAATAGAACGCACTTTCTCAATCATTAAACCTGACGCTGTCGCAAAAAATGTAATCGGTCAAATATACAGCCGCTTTGAAAGCAATGGCTTGCAAATCGTTGCTGCAAAAATGTTACATTTAACCCAAGCACAAGCTGAAGGCTTTTACGCAGAACACAGCGAGCGCGGATTCTTTAAAGACTTAGTTGCTTTTATGATTTCAGGCCCTGTCATCATGCAAGTATTGGAAGGCGAAAACGCAGTCCTTAAGCATCGCGACATCATGGGCGCTACTAACCCTAAAGAAGCCGCTGCTGGCACTATTCGCGCTGACTTTGCTTCTAGCATCGATGAAAACGCTGTACACGGTTCTGATGCAGTAGAAACTGCTCAAAGAGAAATCTCTTATTTCTTCGCGGATAATGAAATCAGTGCTAGAACCCGTTAATCTTACTTCCGTTAAACCCAAACGGCTTAACTTGCTAGATTACGACAGAAAAGGTCTTGCGGCCTTTTTTGTCGCTTTAGGCGAAAAACCTTTTCGGGCCACGCAGATACTTAAATGGATTTATCAAGAAGGTGTTGAAGATTTCGACCTGATGACTGATTTAAGTAAGTCATTACGTGCTTATCTCAATGAAAATTGTTATCTAGCCACCCCTGAGATTGTCATTGAACAAATCGCTAGCGATGGTACCCGTAAATGGGCTCTGCAAACGAGTTGCGGTAACCGTATCGAAACGGTGTTTATACCCGAAGAAGGTCGCGGCACTTTATGCGTCTCCTCGCAAATTGGTTGTGCGTTAGCTTGTACGTTTTGCTCTACCGCTCAGCAAGGCTTCAATCGCAACTTAACCACGGCTGAAATTATCGGCCAAGTTATTGTTGCCCAAAAGCGCTTAGGAACTTCAAAAAAAATCACCAACGTGGTCATGATGGGTATGGGCGAACCCCTGCTTAATTTTGATAATGTCGTTGCTGCTATGAATTTAATGATGGATGACTTTACCTTTGGCTTGTCCAAACGCAGAGTGACCATTAGTACCTCCGGTGTCGTACCAGCCATGTATCGTTTAACACAAGCGTGTGATGTAAGTCTTGCTGTGTCCTTACATGCCGTCACCGATGAACTACGCGACGAATTAGTCCCTATTAATAAAAAATATCCGTTAAAGGAATTAATGGAAGCGTGCAGGGATAATGCTAAACTTTCGCCACGTCGTACAGTCACTTTTGAATATGTGATGCTAGAGGGTGTTAATGACTCTATGCAAGATGCCAAGGGACTTATTAAATTATTAAAAACCGTGCCATCAAAGCTTAATTTAATTCCTTTTAATCCATTCCCTAATAATAGTTATCGCTGCTCTAGCAGTGAAACTATCCTTCGTTTTAAAACGATATTAATTGATGCAGGCATTATCACCACTGTCAGAAAAACTCGCGGTGAAGATATTGATGCCGCTTGTGGTCAATTAGTCGGCCAAGTAGACGATAAAAGTCGTAGACATTTAAAACTCAAACTGGTCAGTTCAGAAAGTGCAGCCTAATTATTCAAAACCTAGCCAGCTTTACGCACTAGCGCTATTAATAGCCACTAGTTTAAATTCGTGCGCATTATTCACAGATCAAAGTGCTGAACGCGCTGACTATACACGCATACATTTACAGTTGGGTGTGCGTTATTTAGAAATGAATAAACTGGAGCTGGCTAAAGAAAACCTACTCTTGGCAGTCGAGCAAGATCCTAATAATGTTCAGGTACAAAACTCCGTCGCCTTTTTGTATGAAAAATTAAATAATACTCAGTTGGCTAATAAGCATTATCAAGCGGCGCTGAATCTTGTCCCTGACGATTGGAGCGTACAAAACAATTATGGCCGTTTTCTTTGTGAGCACGGCAAAAACCAGCAAGGCTTAGAATTACTTACGAAAGCAATAGCCACACCTTTAAATGATAAACCTTGGCTAGCGCTGACTAATGCCGGACGCTGCCAAGAAGCAGCTCAACAAGCACAAAATGCTGAAACTTATTTTAAACAAGCTCTAAACCTAAATAATAGCTATGCACCTGCTTTGCTTGAAATGCAAAAAATCAGCTATCTAAGCGCTGATTATGTGGCCGCAAAAATTTATTTACAGCGCTTTTTAGCTGTCGCAGAACAAACCGCAAATAGCTTATGGTTTGCTGTACACACAGAACAAGCTTTAGGCAATAACAGCTTAGCAAAGCACTATCAGAAAGAATTACTAGAAAAATTTCCGCTTTCTGAAGAAGCAAAAAAGAGCGCAAACATAAAAGACTTTTAAAGGGTTATTGCGGTAACCCCTACAGCACAGACATAAAACATGGCTAATAACATACAAGCAATTCGCGGGATGCACGATGTGCTACCTGACCAAACGCCTTTATGGCAATATACCGAACAGATACTGCGTGAAGTATTAGGCTGTTATGGCTATAGCGAAATACGCTTACCTATCGTAGAAAAAACCGAATTATTCAAACGTTCTATCGGCGAAGTCACTGATATTGTCGAAAAAGAAATGTACACCTTTGATGATCGTAATGGCGACTCTTTGACCTTACGCCCAGAAGGTACGGCGGGTTGTTTAAGAGCTTGTTTGGAACATGGGCTACTGCATAATCAAACGCATCGATTATGGTATTACGGCCCTATGTATCGTCATGAACGCCCTCAAAAAGGCCGTTATCGACAGTTTATACAATTAGGTGTTGAAACCTATGGTATGTCAGGCCCGGATATTGATGCTGAACTCATACTCATTATGGACAGGCTCTGGAAAAAACTAGGCATACGCGATAAAGTGCGCTTGGAGTTAAACTCCTTGGGCACGATTGCAGAACGCTTGGTTTATCGTGAAACCTTAGTCAATTATTTTCAAAACCATCTAGCTAGCTTGGATGAAGATAGTTTACGACGCTTGAAAACCAATCCCTTGAGGATATTAGATACCAAAAATACTGCTATGCATGAGGTGGTCGCAAATGCACCAGAACTCATGGCCTTTTTGGGCGAAGATAGTTTAAACCACTTTAATACCTTAACAGCGACCTTAGATGATTTAGGTATTAACTACATAATCAATCCACGTTTAGTACGTGGCTTAGATTATTACAGCAAAACGGTTTTTGAATGGGTGACCGATGAACTTGGCTCACAAGGTACAGTCTGTGCCGGGGGACGTTATGACGGTCTTATCGAACAATTAGGTGGCAAACCCAATTTCGCAGTCGGCTTTGCCATGGGTATAGAGCGCTTATTAGCCTTATTGGAAAACTCAGAATCCATACAGCTTAATAGTGTTGTTGATGTTTATATGATACGAGTCGGCGAACAGGCCGAACAAGCAGGCTTTCGTTTTGCAGAAGACATTAGAAATAAAGTACCTGGAGTAAAACTGCAAGTTAATTGCGACGGTGGCAGTATTAAAAGCCAATTTAAGAAAGCCGATAAATCCGGCGCACTATACGCGCTTATTTTAGGCAATGATGAAGTCAGTCGCGGTGAAGTGAGCATCAAATCGTTACGTAATGCACAAGACCAACAACAAACTCTCAGCCAAAAACAGGCTTGTGAGTTTTTAATGCACGCCTTCAATAAAGGCTAGCTGCTTGAGTGAATAACTCAGTTAAAACTATTTTTAAAATATAACCTTAGAGAAAACTAGTGGAAATTTACGATACAGAAGAAGAACAACTAGAAGCCGTTAAACGCTGGTGGAAAGAAAATGGACAAGCCACAATTATCGGTTCAGTCATGGGTATTGCACTGATACTTGGCTGGAATTACTGGCAGGATCATAAAAAAACACAAGCGGCTCAAGCCTCAAGTTTATATAGTGAATTGTTGCAAGCCACTGCCAGTAATAAATTAGATAGTGCTGAAAAACTAGCAGAACGTATACAACAGCAACATCCAAAAACAGAATACGCAACTTATAGTGGTCTTTTGTTAGCAAAAGTAAAAGTTCAACAAGGCGATCTCTCTAAAGCTGAAACTATTTTGGCTAGCATTGCCAGTGGCTCAAACAAAGAACTGAGTAATATTGCTAATATCAGGCACGTACGTCTAATGATGGTAAATGGTCAATACGAGCAAGGCTTACAGCTAATCAACAGCATTGATCCTGCCAATTCAGCCAGTTATGCTGGCAACTATGATGAATTAGTCGGTGACTTATATGTCGCGCTCGATCGTATTGAACTAGCTAGAAGTTCTTATCAAAAAGCCTTAGAAAGTGGCTATCGTTCGCCATTATTGCAACTTAAAATGGATGATTTAACAGCGCCTGAAAAAGACGCGACTCCAGCCACAGAAACTGAAAAATAATGCGCTTAATTTCGATTTTATTAATAAGCTTCGTCTTAAACGGCTGCTCGGGATTTGATACCGTTAAAGAAACCATTTCTGGTGTCACTGATTACTTTAGTGGCGGTGAAGATAATTCAGAACCGCCCTCGGTACTCATAGAATATCCACCTGAAATAATAATCGAAGAAGTATGGCGTGAATCAGTCGGTGTAGGCTCAGACCAACAATCTCTTAAACTAATACCCGCTATCGCTGCAGGTAAAATAATAGCCGCCGACAAAGAAGGTTTAGTTGAAGCTCGTGATTTAAATACCGGTAAATTAATTTGGAAGGCCAAAACGCAACTCCATCTTTCCGCGGGCCCAGGCCTAGGCGCTGGCACACTGCTATTAGGTTCAAGTGATGCAGATGTCATAGCCTTAAATATAGAAAACGGTGAGATGTTATGGAAAGCACAAGTCACTAGCGAAGTACTCTCAGTACCTTTAGTTTCTCATGGCGTGGTGGTGGTACGAACCACCGATGGCGCTGTGAGTGCTATCAATGAAAAGACTGGTGCTAGACTTTGGCATTATGAACTCACTTCACCAGCTTTAAGTGTGCGCGGTATAGGTGCACCTATTATTTATGAAGATAATGTCATTGCAGGTTTTGATACTGGCAAATTAATGGCTTTACGCTTATTAGATGGTAAATATACTTGGGAAACTAGTATTGCCATTCCTAAAGGTCGTACCGAAGTCGAACGCTTAGTGGATATCGATGTTGATCCCCTCGATGTAGCTGGCACACTATTTATTACTGGATATCATGGCGGAGCTGCCGCAGTCTCTGAAATAGATGGCGACGTTTTATGGCGAAATGAAACAATATCGTCCTATACCGGTATCAGCCATGATTTTAGATATTTGTATTTATCTGACGCCAACGACAATGTTTTGCAAATTGAGCAACGTAGTGGAGCCGGTCTTTGGAAACAAAAAGAATTACAACACAGAAAACTCACAAAGCCGGCAATTTATGACCACTATGTTGTTGTCGGCGACTTTGATGGCTATGTCCATTGGCTTGCTATTAATGATGGCCGACAACTTGGTCGTTTCAAAGTTACCAAGAATATCGGCATCGATGTGCCACCTATCGTAGTAGATAATACTGTATACATTTACGCAAAAGACGGCACACTCGCCGCTTTAAGAACCCGGCCACACTAAAACTATGTTACCTGTAATTGCCCTAGTAGGGCGTCCCAATGTTGGCAAATCAACTTTATTCAACTTTTTAACACGAAGCAGAGAGGCGTTAGTTGCTGATTTTGCAGGTTTAACTAGAGATCGTCAGTACGGTCGAGTCAAACACGGCGATAGAGCTTGCCTAGTCGTTGACACCGGCGGTATCGCTGATGATGCAGAAGGCATTGAAAGCTTTGCCAGAAAACAAGTACAAATAGCCTTAGAAGAGGCTGATCTTGTGTTATTTATGGTCGATGCTCGCGAAGGCCTTAGCGCTTCTGATAAAGTCATTGCCGATACGCTGCGTAAGCTGGATAAGCCGATATTATTAGTCACTAACAAAGTAGATGGTATCGATGCAACGATTGCGGCCGCAGACTTTTATTCGCTAGCACTAGGTGAACCCGTACAAATAGCAGCTTCACATGGCAGAGGTATACCCGAATTATTACAACGCGTAGACCAACTTTTACCACCGGCGGATGAAGATCTGGTCGACGAAGAAAGTAAAGGTATAGCCATTGCTGTCGTTGGACGCCCTAACGTCGGTAAATCGACCCTAGTTAATCGCTTGCTGGGTGAAGAACGCGTTATCGTATACGATGAACCAGGCACTACGCGCGACAGTATTTACATTCCATTTGAACGTAATGGCAAACAATTTACCCTGATCGATACCGCAGGTATGCGTCGTCGATCTAGAGTTTCTGATGCCATAGAAAAATTCAGTGTAATTAAAACGCTACAAGCCATCGAAAAGGCAAACGTCGTAATATATTTAGTTGATGCCCGTGAAGGTATAACCGATCAAGATGCACATTTATTAGGTTTAGTATTAGAAGCTGGGCGTGCATTAATCATCGGCTTAAATAAATGGGATGGTATTAGTACCGAGCAAAAAGATACCATTAAACGTCATCTGGATGTGAAGCTGTCATTTCTTGAATTTGCTGAAAAACATCCTATTTCTGCATTACATGGCAGCGGTGTAGGTAAATTATTTGATGTAGTTGGTAAGTTATATGCAGCGGCTATGATAGATATGTCAACGCCGGTATTAACTCGAATCTTAAAAGAAGCAACTGACGCGCATCAACCACCAATTATTCATACGCGTCGTATTAAACTAAAATATGCCCACCAAGGCGGTCGTAATCCTCCGGTTGTAATCATTCATGGTGCACAAACCGATGCTTTACCAACCTCTTATAAACGTTATTTAATGAATTACTTCCGTGACAAGCTTAAGTTGTCAGGAACCCCTATACGCATAGAGTTTAAATCACCCGTTAATCCTTTTCATGGCAATAAAACCAAACTAACCGATTGGGCCGTAGAAAAACGTATACGTCTGATTAAACGCGCAAAAAGTAAGAAAGACTCTTAAGTATTTCGCGCAGGGCATAGAGCTTATGCTTGATGCCTTTTGCCTTTAACCCTTAACCTATAACTTATTTATGGCCACTATCAATTTTCAAGGCAAACCTTTGAACACTTCAGGTGAATTACCTGCAGTGGGCAGCAAAGCACCCGATTTTTCTTTAACGACCTCTAAATTAACCGATGTGTCGCTGGCAACTTATGCAGGAAAAAAGAAGA
>CAMDOP010000075.1 GCA_945903675.1 Crenothrix polyspora | reverse complement strand
GAAGTACACGTAATTGGCAAAGAATCGAAAAGGTTCACCTTAATCCAGATAAAGCCAAAGAAGCTGATGTCCAAGATATAGATATTCAGGCAAGAAAAGTAGCATAAGTTTTAACAGCCGAGGCGACAACTACATTGACAATTTCCGGGGGTAACGATGACATCGTAGGTCTCGGCTGGTCCGATGCGGAATTCGTCCACCGTGACTGGCTCAACGTTCTGTCCGTCGGTCTGAACCACTGACATCTTGAGACCAGGTATGCGCACATCGAAAAACGTCATCGCGCCTGAGTTGATGAAGCGCAGTCGCACCTTCTCGCCAGGACGGAACAGCCCGGTCCAGTTACCGGCCGGTGAAGTGCCGTTCATCAGGTAAGTGTAGGTATAGGCAGAAATGTCCGACAGGTCGGTCATATTCATGCGCATCATGTTCCACATATGCCGTTTTTGGATAGCCGATACAACTCCCTCACCAGCCGCATCATGAAAGAAATCGACAGCCGTCTGCTGGTTGAAGTTGTAGTAGTCGCTTCGGTTCATGAGCTTATCGAAGACCCGCATCGGGTCTTCGTCGGTCCAGTCGGACAGCTGCACCACGTAGTCGCGATCGGCTCGGATCGGGTCGGCGCCAATCGGGTCAACGATGATCGCGCCGTACAATCCGGTCTGCTCCTGCATGCCGGAATGGGAGTGGTACCAGTAGGTGCCGGATTGTTGTAACTTGAAGCGATAGGCGAAAGTTTCCCCCGGCGCGATGCCTTTAAAACTTATACCCGGCACCCCATCCATTTGATAAGGCGGGAGGATACCGTGCCAATGAATTGAGGTTTCCTCGGCGAGGCGGTTGGTGACGCGAAGCGTCACCGTATCCCCCTCTCGCCAGCGCAGTGTCGGCGCCGGAATCGAACCATTAATGGTGGTTCCCATACGTTTCGCACCGGTATAGTTGACGGGGGTTTCCGCTATCGTAAGGTCAAACTCCGTGCCGGTAAGTATCACGGCGAGCCGCGCTGTTTCCTTGGCTTGAGCCGTTTTGATCCACGGCGATAGCACTAATAGGATACCGCCAGAGGCCAGCCCTTCAATGAAGCGCCGACGGGAAAGATTACGCAATATTAGCGAAGGTTTGGAAATATGCTTCATTGTGATGTGTACTCAGACAACGGCCGTACGGCGGATTAATGTAAGTCAGTAAGTCGTAGGGCGGTTTCGCGCTAGCAAACCGCAGCACATACGCAATATCGAAAACAATAGAAAAATCTCACGAAGAAAAATCCAGGTGTGGGTCAGTTTACACCTCTGTTTGTGGTGGATTGTCGCTATCGCTCCGAATCCACCTTACATTAATCCGCCGTACGGCCGTCTATTTTTCTCTGGGATCCAATATAGAGGTTTTATAGTTAGTTTCAATTAACGCTGCCTTTATTAAGTTGATGCAAGAGTCTATTTGGGCTAGGTTAAATCAAAGTTTCATTGTATAACGAAATAATTAGTACCGTACTTTTATTGTTACATCATCCTTTTTTCCAGCCCCTTTTCGTTTTGTCTTGTGACGTAGTAGTCCCGTCGCCTTTTTAATTTAAAGGATGCGATCCTCCAGCACATTGATATTCAATAGAAACTAGCCATCGGTTACAACCGTTATGGGTTGAATTAATACAGGCCTGAGTTGATCCTCCAAAAGGATCAGCGCTTGTGTATCCCCAAGCAGAGCAACGTTGTTTTGCGGCAATCAAGCCTTGCTGCGCATTTAGTTGAGGCGCTTCAAATAAGCCATATTCATAAGATAATTTGAACGTACCATCCATCCATCCCTGCCGGTCCGGGTTTGCAACCCCGACTGAAACATTTGGATGTTTTAATATTTTTGAAACGTGAGTGACGGGGTTGCAAACCCCGTCACGCTTCGTTATACAATAGGTGGTCACGCCTACGAATTTTCAAAGTAGTTGAGTTTGGATTTAAAAGCAATATTGCTTGGGTTAATATCTTTATTATTAACTCAATACACGGTCGAAACATGTTGGGTTATAAAAAGATGTCGCCCAGCCCATATTAAATTAATTCTATGTCTATAGTACACAAGCTACAATCCTTACAACCCCTCATGCGTGAGTGGCGACAACATCTGCATCAGTTTCCTGAAACGGCGTTTGAGGAAACCCAAACCGCGCAATTTATTGCTGATAAGTTGGCTGGTTTTGGTTTGGAGGTGCATCAAGGTTTGGGTAAAACCGGGGTTGTCGCTATCCTTTCTGCCGGAACTAGTACTAAGAAAATAGCGTTACGGGCAGATATGGATGCTTTGTTCATACAAGAACAAAATACCTTTGCCTACAAATCCAGTCATGACGGAAAAATGCATGCTTGTGGCCATGATGGCCATAGCGCGATGCTATTAGGTGCTGCAAGTTACTTGGCTCAGCATCCCAACTTTGATGGTACGGTCTACTTTATTTTTCAACCTGCTGAAGAAGGTCGCGCCGGCGCCAAGCAGATGATTGATGATGGCTTGTTTGAACAGTTTCCTGCTGACAGCGTTTTTGGCTTACATAATTTCCCTGATATTCCCCTAGGACATTTTGCCGTTAAGCCGGGTGCAATGATGGCTTCATTTGATTGTTTTGAAATCATTGTCACAGGACAGGCAACTCATGCGGCTATGCCTCATTTGGGTAATGATGCCATTATTGCTGCTGCCCAATTGATAACAGCCTTACAGACTATAGTTAGTCGCACCCTTAATCCTGCTGATCCTGCGGTCGTTAGTATTACCCAAATACATGCGGGTAATACTTGGAATGCACTGCCGGAGTCGGTGTTGCTAAGAGGTACTTTCCGTTGCTTTAACACTGAGATTCAAAAGACCATTGCCGATAAAATTACCCAGATAGTTAAGGGCGTTTGTGAGAGTTTCGAAGTGAGTGCAGAGCTTTACTTCAATCCAGAAAATCCAGGTTATCCAGTGACTTTTAATACCGTAGCGGAAACAGAGTTGGCTCTGCAAGCTGCTATAGCCGTAGCCGGTGAATTTGGCGTTGATAGGCAGCCGATAGCAAGTATGGGCTCAGAAGACTTTGCTTTTATGTTGCAGGAAAAACCGGGTTGTTATATCTGGATAGGCAATGGCTCTTCAGAAAATAGCTGTTTATTACATAATCCCCATTATGATTTTAACGATGAAATATTAGTGATAGGTGCGGCTTATTGGGTAAATTTAGTAGAAATAGTGATGGCTAAGTCTGATTTCTTATAGAGGCCGTGATGACTGATTAAATCGACGGCGGTTATTGTTTAGAGTCGTTTTTAATGAGAGCAGGAGCCAGCTTTTTTTCGACTTCAATAATAACCTGAGCCAAAATCCCCAGATTGGCTTCTTCTTTAATTTGCATGCCCATCATATAGAAAATGGGCATCCAAAAAGGATTAATTAATATGCCACCTAAGACGCTTTTCCAGGTGCGTACAAGGTTCTTAGCTGGATTAAGGGAATCGATCAAACTAGGCATTGGGTATTGTTTAAATACATTGGCTATAGCTTTTAGTTTAGCCATGTCGTGGTAGTCAATGGCGGCCATTGATGCAGAGAGTTTGTGTTCCATGCGATGATAATTTATTCGTGCATAGCCCGCAGAACAAGCAAAAATAACAGCGACTATGGGAAGTATGACTGTTGGTGGTGCAATTGGGGCAAAAGTAGAGGATAACATTACTAAACCAAGGCCTAGCGTTAAAACACCTTGCCCCTTTTCCACGTCACGATCTATACCTATAAGTATGGCAGAGACCGCATTATCATAGGGGACGGTTAAATAACTGCTTTCTATTGTCATCTTAATGCCCTCGTGGATAAATGTTTTATTTACCATTAAGAAATAATATGTCAAATTTCATAATAATTGCGCAAACAATTTTAATGTTGAAGGCTTGTTATAATTAGGTTCATTTTTCTTAGTTATAGTATCTTTAGGATCACTGCGTTTCTAAAGATTAGATGCTCATATGGTTACATTTAGCTACAACATTAAGACGTTTTAAACGTTTTAACCTAACATCTGTCAAGTAATTTTATAAAAGATTAGCAATGTATGATATCAGCTATTAATATAACGCTAGAACATACGGAATAAATTTGGATATCTGATGAGTAACTTGCTTAAACTGTTTCAAGAATCGTCCTCTTTACAAGGCAGTAATGCCAGTTTCATTGAATATTTATATGAATGTTATTTGGAAAATCCTGAGTCAGTTGAGCTGAGTTGGCAAAAAGTATTTAAGAGCATACATAATGGTCATACCTTCGAGACGGCGCATAGTCCAATCGTGGAGCGTTTTGCACAATTGGCTATTAAATCTCAAGATAGACTCGCTAAGTTACAAGGTTTTACGGAAGCGAGTGTCAAAAAACAAGCATCCGTTTCCCGATTAATTAATCATTATCGTGTACGTGGACATCAGATTGCTAACACGAATCCCCTAGGCAAGGCAGCTATACAACCTGCGGATATGGACCCTTCCTATTACGGTCTATCTGAATTGGATATGGATACGCTGTTTGATTCTGGCGCTCTTTTTGGCAATGTTGACCACTTAACGCTGCGAGAAATCATCGCTAATCTGCAAGGTATTTATTGCGATAGCATCGGTTCTGAGATTATGCATATCGTCGATACCCATATTAGACGGTGGCTAATTAATCGTTTAGAAAGTTCTAAGCTAAGTTTAATAACAGCTCCTGATAAAAAAATCTGGTTATTGAAACTACTCACAGCAGCCGAAGGTATAGAAAGTCATTTACATAATCGCTTTGTTGGCCAAAAACGCTTCTCTTTGGAAGGTGGTGAGTCTTTAATTCCTATACTTGATGAGCTCATTCAGGGGGCTGGCGATAAAGGGGTTAAAGAGATAGTCATTGGCATGGCGCATCGCGGTCGTTTAAATGTGCTGGTTAATATTTTAGGTAAAAGTCCTGCTAGTTTGTTTGATGAATTTACCGGCATGTCTACTCTGTCGCCAGGTGTGAGTTCTGGAGACGTTAAATATCATTTAGGCTTTTCTTCTGATGTGGAAACCCCTGGCGGCCCATTACATTTAACACTGGCTTTTAACCCTTCTCATTTAGAAATCATTAATCCGGTCGTTGAAGGTTCGGTCAAAGCCCGTCAAGATAGAGCAGGCCCTGATGGCATAAATACCGTCATTCCTATTTTGATACATGGAGATGCGGCTTTTTCAGGGCAGGGCATTGTCATGGAAACTTTGAATATGTCTCAAACCCGTGCGTTTAACACGGGTGGTACTGTACACATAGTTATCAATAATCAGATTGGCTTTACCACCAGTAATGCTCAGGATGCCAGATCTACTCTGTACTGCACAGATGTTGCCAGTATGATTCAGGCTCCTGTCTTTCATGTTAATGGTGATGACCCTGAAGCCGTAGTTTTTGTGACTAAATTGGCTCTCGATTATAGAATGACTTTCAATAAAGATGTGGTGATTGACTTAGTTTGCTATCGTCGTTTAGGTCATAATGAAGCTGATGAGCCGGCAACCACTCAACCTCTTATGTACAAAAAAATCCGTGCACATAACACCACTCGGATGATTTATGCGCAAAAACTAATTGCTGAAGCATTGATAACGCTAGATCAATCGACACAAATGGCGCAAGACTACCAAAACTTGCTAGATGCCGGTCAAGTAGTATCTAGGCCTGTATTACAAGATTCTAGTTATTCCTATACCCATCAATGGCATGATTTCTATGGGAAAAGTTGGGATATTCCTTGTAATACCGCTATCTCTAGGGACCAGTTACGTTACTGTAACGATAGAATGCAAAGGCTGCCAGCGGGATTTGAATTACATCCTCGTGTAGCTAAGGTTATGGATAATCGTCGCAAAATGGCCGCCGGTGCTTTGCCTGTAGATTGGGGCTTTGCTGAAAATTTAGCGTATGCCAGTCTCTTATTAGAAAAGTATCATGTGCGCTTAACGGGACAAGATGTTGGTCGGGGCACTTTTGTTCATCGGCATGCGGTATTACATAATCAATTAAGTAATAAAACCTATACCCCCATTAGACATTTAGACAAAGATCAGGGGCGTGCGCAAATTTTTGATTCTTTATTATCCGAAGCTGGCGTACTTGGTTTCGAATATGGTTATAGTTCTACTATGCCCAATACTCTCGTTATTTGGGAAGCTCAGTTTGGAGATTTTGCCAATGGCGCACAAGTCGTTATTGACCAATTTATTAGTTCGGGTGAAACAAAATGGGGGCGCTTATCTGGCTTAGTGATGTTGTTACCTCATGGTTATGAAGGTCAAGGGCCAGAGCATTCCTCAGCTAGGTTAGAGCGCTATTTACAGCTTTGTGCCGAACATAATATGCAGGTTTGTACGCCAACCACACCGGCGCAAATATTTCATTTGCTACGACGTCAGCTTTTGCGTAATTATCGAAAACCTTTGATAGTCATGAGTCCTAAAAGTTTGTTACGGCATAAAATGGCGGTTTCAACGTTAGAAGATTTAACTGATGGTGAATTTCATCCTATTATAGGAGAACTAGATAAGGTTAATCCCAAAAAAATAACCCGCTTTGTGTTATGTGCGGGTAAAGTTTATTACGATTTATTAGAGGCCCGTAGGCAAGACCAACTTCAGCATGTCGCCATTGCTAGGATAGAACAACTTTATCCATTTCCTGATAAGTTGTTTAAAGCCGAAATAGCAAAATACCCACAGTTAAAGGAGTTTATCTGGTGTCAGGAAGAGCCTAAGAATCAAGGTGTTTGGTATCAATCGAAGCATCATTTCATTGATAATTTACCTACGGATGTCAGTTTGACTTATGCTGGTCGAGACGCTTCAGCGGCTCCAGCTGTGGGTAAATTCCATATTCATATAGAACAACAAAAAGCTGTGGTTCAAGCAGCCTTATACGGAACATCTTCAGGAAAATAACATGAGTATCGAAATCTTAGTGCCCCAACTACCAGAGTCTGTTTCTGATGCCACATTGATAACGTGGCACAAACAAGTCGGAGATTTTGTTGTTAAAAATGAAAGTCTCGTTGATCTTGAAACGGATAAAGTTGTTTTAGAAGTACCTGCGCCTGAGTCTGGTGTTTTAACTCACATACTTAAAGAGGATGGCTCTGTAGTAATGGGGGGTGAGTTATTAGCTGTATTGGATATGCAGGCTCAGCAAAGGGCTGCAAGTATTTCTCAACCATCTGAACATATTAAAGCAACTGATTTTAATGGCGATGATATTCCGTTAAGTCCATCTGTACGCAGACTGATTCATGAAAATACCTTAGATCCAAGCATCATCAAGGGTACAGGGAAGAACGGTCGATTGACTAAATCAGATGTTTTAGATCACCTAAATTTACAACCTAGCGTAACAGAACCCACACCTAATGAAGGCGTTATGAGTCAAGTCAGTCCGTCGCTAGTGCAAGCGTCAACTATCGCCTCTAATTTGCGACCAGAGCAGCGGGTACCAATGACGCGATTAAGAGCAAAAGTTGCCGAGCGCCTGTTACAAGCACAACAAAATGCAGCGATGTTGACTACCTTTAATGAAGTCAATATGCAAAACGTGATTGACCTGCGCAATGAATATAAGGCTAGGTTCGAACAAAAGCATGAAGTTAAATTGGGTTTTATGTCGTTTTTTGTTAAAGCCTCAATAGAGGCTTTAAAGCGCTTTCCAGCTATTAATGCCTCCATTGATGGTAATGACGTAATTTATCACGGCTACTATGATTTAGGTATCGCAGTAAGCACACCGCGTGGTTTGATTGTGCCTGTATTACATGATGCCGATCAGCTTGATTTTGCCGGTATCGAAAAAAGTATCGTTGATTTTGGTACTAAAGCAAAAACAGGTAGCTTAACGTATGATGATTTAAAAGGCGGTACTTTTACTATCACCAATGGTGGTGTATTTGGATCTATGTTGTCAACACCTATACTGAATCCGCCACAATGTGCCATTTTAGGCATGCACGCTATTAAAGAACGAGCTGTTGTTGAAAATGGACAAATCGTTATTCGCCCCATTATGTATCTGGCTTTGTCATATGATCATCGATTGGTTGATGGTCGGGAAGCTGTACAGTTTTTAGTGACTATTAAAGAGTGTTTAGAAGCGCCAGCTCATCTTTTGCTAAATATTTAAGCTTATGTCTAATAAGAGTAATAGCGATTATGATGTCATTGTTATCGGTGCAGGACCGGCTGGTTTTGCTAGCGCTATACGTTGTGCGCAATTAGGCCTAAAAACGGCTTGTGTCGATAATTGGCGTAATAAAGCAGGTCAGAGTCAACTAGGTGGTGCGCATCTTAATGCGGGCAGTATTGCTTCGATGACTCTGCTAGAGTCGGCAAAAATTTACCATCAATTGAATCATGATTTAGCTAAGCATGGTATTCATGCTGAAACTATTTCACTTAATCTACCGCAACTGATTCAACGTAAAGATAAGATTATCGCTGACATTAGTCATAATATGGCTAGTTCTTTAGCGCATTACCACATAGATCATATACAAGCTAAAGCTCGATTATTAAATGCGCAGCAAGTAGAAATTATTTCCACTGATAAGCAAACTCAGTCAATATTGACTGCTAAGCATATTATTTTATCGACAGGTTCATCGCCGATTAAATTAGACAACGTACAGATAGATAATGAAACTATTATTGACTCCATTAGCGCCTTAAATCTTCAAGTATTACCTAAAAAATTAGCCATCGTGGGTGCTGGCGTAGTTGGTTTAGAGTTAGCGAGCATTTGGAATAGACTGGGCGCTAAAACGATATTGTTAGAAGCCCAAGATGACTTTTTGTCGGTGGTTGATCAACAAGTTTCTGGAGAAGCTTATCGTATATTTACTCAACAAGGCTTAGATATACGCTTAGGTGCGCGTGTGATTTCAGCAAAAACGGTTAATAAGAAAGTCTGTTTGGAATATCAAGATCAGGAAGGTACTCATAGTTTACGAGTGGATAAACTAATAGTGGCTTGTGGTCGAAAACCTAATTCCATGCTCTTGGCGGCACCTGAAGCTGATTTGTTGTTAGATGAAAATGGTTATGTGTATGTTGATAATGACTGCCGAACTAATCTGCCTGGCGTTTATGCTATTGGTGATTTAACCCTACATGGCCCTATGCTTGCGCATAAAGGCATAGAAGAAGGCGTATTTGTTGCAGAATTTATTGCAGGTCAGTGTACGCCTATTAATTATGAAAACCTTCCTAGTGTTATTTATACTGGCCCTGAAATTGCGTGGGTAGGGCAGGTTGAACAAGATTTGCGCGCCGCAGGTGTGCCTATTAAAGTAGCTAGTTTTCCTTTAAATGCAAACGTTCGAGCCTTAGCTACCGGGAAAACTGATGGTATGGTTAAGATTATTACTTCCGCGGCTAATGATAAAATACTGGGCGTTCATATTATGAGTACCTTGGCTTCTGAATTAATCGCAGAAGCTGTCATTGCTATGGAGTTTTCTGCCAGTAGTGAAGATTTGTCAAGAACCATACACGCTCGTCCGACTTTATCAGAAGCCATACATGATGCGGCGTTTTTATTAAAGCAAGGTGTGATGCGATAAGCTTATTTATCGTAATATTAATCGCTACATAAGTTCTCGCTGAGTTAATCGACCATCCTGTATATGTTAACCCCCGCCCAGCAATTAGCTCCCTCATCTGGTACTCATCGTTATGCACAAGTATTCTGTGTCCTTGGAGTAAAACAGCTTTAGCTGTTTTAAAATGCTGAGGCGTGTAGGGTGGGCAAACAGCTTTATCGTTTGCAGGTTAATTAAAAATCAGTGCATAGGATGTGCCGACGCTAGGAGGCGCATCATTCACGTTCATAAACGATGCGCTTCACTTTGTTCAGCACATCCTATGGTCCTAACTTAGAGCTAATCAGAGCTGCGCGGCTTTTTCGCGCAGCGTCCAGCGACTGAAGGGAGCGAGGTTGAGCGCCGGGTTAGAAGGCGGTTACCAAGCAATTTTTGAATATGCATAACCGGATTGGTCAAGGGATTTCTCAAATGAATCGGCTTGCTCACGCCAGTCTCGATAGTCACGAACTCCATAGGGTTTTTCAGCTCCCGGAGGGAGATTGTCCTCATGTGCTAGGCAATATCTAATTCTTTCGTAAAGAACAGCTTCTATTGGTGTTGGCCTTGGTGCGCCGCCAGCATTGGTTAAAATAATCGGAACAAATTGTTCGTTCTTTGCTGTAAGTGCGGCCTCGATTTTTTGTAAATGCGCAGCCCAATCCCCATATTCTCTAACACCGTATGGTTTCATGTGACCGTTGTGTGTTGAGTCATCTTCCTGAAGGCACTTCTGTATTGAGTTATGAAAATCTTTTAGTGTGGCTGTTGATAGTTTTTCGTAAATCATAAATATCCTCGACATTGTGGTTGAGCCTTCTAACGGTTTGCTAAACGGCGTAAAGCAGTTGGCTAAAATTAGTGAGGAACGAACGACAGCCAACTGTTTTACGTCCGGTTAAGCAACTTGTTAGTTTTCGATTACTGAAAGCCTAAAGATATTTGCTGTACATAGCTTGCCCATGATTTATAACATCTTACAGATGCATGGCTGAATTTCGGAACTTCAGATGTAACATCTAGCTTTTCCTTAAGAAGGTACATGGTTTGAGCAACATTTCTAACATAACGATATTTGTCATGATTTGGAACTATATTAGAGTCTATGAAGCCCCTCGCTATGTTCTTAGGCCCTCTATGTAAATTTTCTGTCCAAAATCCGCTTTCTCTCTCATTTGAAGCGCTGATGACTCCAGTTTCAAAATCATAAGACCATTGATGAAAGTCACTTTTTAACTGCTCAAACAGCTCACTAGAGATAATGAAAATATCTAAGTCTGAACCATCTCCAAATGGCTTGCCCATTTTATTGGGAGCTAAAGATTGTCCTAATCTTGCACTACCAGTTACATTCAATTCCTTTGGATCAATATTTAGTCTTGAGCCAACCCATGAGCGAATTGATTCATAAATCCCAGGGCACTCCTTAAATGCGAATGGAATACCCTCTGACAACCACTGCCTAGCGATAGCTTGTCTTGCAGATTCTCCACCATTCTTTGCAGCTTCTGAGATTAATTTTGCTTCTGGGTAGGCAGATACCACACCTCTTAAATGGCTTGATACCTTAAATGGTTCCATAATTCCCTTTAGAATTTAATTGGTTAAATCGGATCATAATGTGGTTGGCTCGCAAATCAATAGTTCTTAGCCTCTTATTTTTATTAAATCTTGGCTCAGGATATTTTAGTCTTGCAACTATCGAAGCTGCTTCATAATTTGTTAGAGCACTTTTATCCAGATCTAGAACATTACAAGCTTGTTCAATTCCGTGCATATTCCATCCGAAATACGCAATATTTAGATAAATCTTTAATATTTCTTTTCTTTCAAGGGATAAGGTTACTCGCGTGGCTAGATAAATTTCTTTAAATTTACGTCGCAGACTTATTTCATAGCGCTTAGTAATTGTTCTTACTAGTTGCATTGCTATTGTAGAACCACCTTCTCGCCTGTTACAAAATAAGGTTTTCAAAAAGGCTCTAGCTAAACCGATTGGGTCTACACCAAAATGTAACCAGAAACGATGATCTTCTCCTGCAACGAGGAACTCTAATAAGTTATCAGAGAACTCTGCTCCTGCACTTTTTGATCTTATTTCATCAATGCTCTTGCTGAGCTGATTCCATTCATCTTTAAATTTCATTTATGGCTGACTATTATCCTTAGAAAACTAACTATAATTAGACATCCTAATAGACGCAAAACATTACGTCATTTGTTTATCTAAAAAAAAATTGTGATTTAAAATTACTTAAATATTATTAAGATAACTTGATTTATCACTTCCTAAATTTAATGCAATACCCATCAGAAGGTTTACCTGTCCCAGCGCCTAAATTACTCGATCAAGTCAGAGAAAAAATTCTTCTCGCGAGACGGGGTTTACAGCCCATAAGCGCCAACTTAAGGAATAGCCCCTTTAAAAATCAATAATAATACGCATATAGGTAATTTTTTAATGGATATGCTAATTCCACCTA
>CAMDOP010000074.1 GCA_945903675.1 Crenothrix polyspora | reverse complement strand
TGTTGCTGTGTCGATTATTTGTTAACATCACTAACAATCGCTACAAGCACCCACACAAATTATTTTGATCATATTTTTAAAGAGCGTGGAACCGAAGCCCCGTTGAGTCGACCTATTATACAGAGCCGATTCAGCTTGTCAACACCTTGTCGACTTTGTTTTTCAACCCAGAACCAAGCAAACCTCTGCCCCAAGTAGCCGGCTATTATAACAACTCTAACCAGCTTGTCAATCTTCCTGTTCAACTTTATTTCCACCTCCTGTGCTTTCGAATCAACCTAATCCCGAAAGAACTGCGCATTATACAGACAGCCGTATTTCCGTCAATCATTAGAACTTGATATTTATCACTTACATTCTGCTCATTTGTGTAACCACACTATATTGATAGCCAGTAATTTACGAACTCATTGATAAAAATGCTACTATGTTTTAAATTATTTTTAACCCGGTTTATCCATGCCCAATACCTTAAAGCTTCCTATAGAATCTCTGAAACTTAATGTCGATTTGACAGATTTTGAAATTCCCCTCGCCACTCGATTGCAAACTTCTATTTTAGGTCAACCTAGAGCTCAATCAGCATTCGAGTTTGGGGTTGCTATGCCAAACCCTGGCTACAATATTTTTGTTATGGGGGAATCTGGGCTTGGTCGCCTATCTATGGTCACAAATCATTTAGGCGCTCTCTCCGCTGCTATGCCTGCACCTGCCTCTTATGCTTATGTAGATAACTTTGATAATAGCAGAGAACCTATTGCCATTGAACTACCTGCGGATCAAGGACAAATATTTTCTAAAGACATTGAAAAACTGATAGATGATTTATTAGCAACGTTTCCATCTGCTTTTGAAAGCCCAAATTATCAGCAAAAAAAATCAGTCCTAGAACGTCAATTTAGCCAATGCTATGCTAATGCAATTGATTTAGTTGATAAACAAGCTCAAAACAATAATATTGCGCTGTTTCGTGAAAGTGAAAATATAACTTTCACTCCTATTCGAAATAATAAGCCTCTTAATGAAGACCAATTTTCCCAGCTACCTCAGTCTGAACGCGAGTTATTTCATAAACAGGTTGAATCTTTAGAAGATTATCTTGGTGAAGTATTACTTGAATTGCCTCAATGGCGCAGATCGATGGTTGAAAATATAAAGCTACTTGACATTGACACAATAAGCTTAGCTATAGACCCATTATTTTCTGAATTAAATGATAGTTATCAAAACATTGATGATGCTATTACTTATTTAGCAGAAATGAAAAAAAATCTTGGCAATACCATTAATGATTATTTAATGCCTAGTCGGTCCATAGAAGCCAGAGACAATAATTCTAAACGTCTTATACTAAATGAATTATATAAACCTAATATTTTGATCGATAACAAGCAAGATATTGGTGCACCCGTCATTTATGAGTCCCACCCCATTTTTCAAAATTTATTTGGTCGTATTGAATACGTCAGTGAACAAGGCGCATTAATTACTAACTACCAAAAAATCTGCGCAGGTTCCTTACATAAAGCCAATGGTGGTTATTTGATTTTAGACGCTGAAAAGATTCTGACCTATCCTTTTGTGTGGGAAGGCCTTAAACGAGCACTACAATCAGGACGCATTGAAATTGAATCACCGTATTCTGAACTAGGCGTCAACACAACGTCCTTAAAACCAGAAGTTATTCCTTTAAATATTAAGGTTGTTTTAATTGGCTCTAGAGACATTTATTATCTACTAGAAGAAATGGATAGTGAATTTAATGAAATGTTCAGGATACTTGCAGATTTCGACAATTATATCCCACTTACAAATGACTCCATGCAAGGCTTTGCCTCATTAATGACAAATTACGTTGCCGATTCTGGTACTAAACCTTTAACTCGCAGTGCTATCGAAGGCTTAATTGAACATAGCTGTCGTCTTTCAGAAAACCAAAAACATTTTTCAGCTCACATAAAAGACTCTTTAGACATTATTGCTGAAGCCCATTTTTTTTGCACTCAAGCTAAACACATAGAGATCGATAGGCCTCATATTGAGCAAGCATTAACTGCCCGAGAATACCGTAATGGCAGATTATCCCAAGCCATACTCGATGAAATGATTGAAGGTACGATACTTATCGATACTGATGGTGTTGCTATAGGAAAAATTAATGGCCTAACCGTTTTAGAAATAGGGGGTAGTAGTTTTGGTGCGCCTGCTCGTATTACGACTACCGTTTCTCCTGGATCTAGAGGCATCGTTGATATCGAACGCGAAGCAGAATTAGGACAAGCTATTCATTCCAAAGGTGTAATGATTTTAACTGGTTATTTAGGGCATATTTATGCTCAGCAATTTCCCTTAGCCATTTCTGCTAGTATTGCCATCGAACAATCTTATGGTTATATCGATGGAGATAGCGCTTCACTAGCTGAACTTTGCTGCCTCATTTCTGCGCTTACCCGCACTCCGATCAAACAAGCTTTTGCCGTAACCGGCTCCATCAATCAATATGGAGAAGTACAAGCTATCGGCGGTGTTAATGAAAAAATAGAAGGTTACTTTAGACTTTGTCAGGCACGTGGCTTAAATGGTGAGCATGCCGTTATTATTCCTGCAGCCAATAAAATTAATTTAATGTTAAAGCAGGAGGTTATTGACGCCGTGGCACAAGGATTATTCTCTGTTTATGCAGTCGCTTCGGTTGATGAAACCTTGGAGCTACTCACTGGGCAACCTGCAGGTTTAGTAGACTCAGAAGGCCTCTATCCAGAAAACAGTATTAATGCTAGAGCAATCTTTCGATTAAAAGAAATATCTGATATGGCTGGTGATGACGATAAAGAAGAGGCAGATTAGTTTTATATAATTTACTTTAATATTACAAATTATGGGCAGTAACAAGCGCTTATACTGCCCCGGTTGTAAAAATAATTTGATACATTCTTTGCTTCCAGACGCTTAGGTAAATTTCATTTTTGCTAATGCCGCTCTTTTTTGTTTCGCGCGCTCAACTTTTTCAGCAATATCTTGTTCTTTTCGTAAGCTACGAGCCTCATAGCGCCGTTGAGCGTGTTGTGCAAGGTCATATTGCGAAGTGTCTTTTCCTGTAAGTGCTGTTTGTGGTATTAAAACAATACAGTCTACTGGGCATGGCGCAATACAAAGTTCACATCCAGTACATTCAGAAGAAATAACCGTATGCATTTTTTTTGCCGCACCTAAAATGGCATCAACAGGACAGACTGCGATGCATTTAATGCAACCAATACAATCTTGCTCAATAATGAATGCTACCCTTTTAGCTTTATGTTGACCAAACTCAGGATTAAGTGGTTTAGGTTCTACGCCCAATAATGACGCGAGCGCTACGATACCATCGTTACCACCTGGTGGACATTGATTGATATCCGCGACTCCTGAGGCAATCGCAACTGCATAAGGCTTACAACCTTGAAAACTACATTGTCGGCATTGAGTCTGAGGCAATATAGCATTGATTTGATCAATTAAACTGAAGTCTGGCATTTTAAAAGTATTTGCTATCCTGTTACGCTGACTTCAAATCCAACTCATGCAACTGCATATTAATCAGCTTAAGTGTTGCAAGAATACCTGAAAATACTTGATTAGAATGTACAGCCCGTGTTTTTCGTAATTCTCCAATGCAATCCCAAGTAATGACACACTCCGTTAAAGCATTTGCATTGCCCCCTCGAGGTATTCTTACTTCATAATCGAACAATGGCGGCACAGTATATTGATAGGCAGACATCACCTTATTGATGGCAACTATAAAAGCATCAAAGCCACCATTACCGGAACCAGAAGCCATATGTGTTGTACCTTTAACTTTAATTCTTATACTGGCAGTCGATTCTAAATCAAGGCCACTAGTAATAGAGCAGTTCAGTAACTTAATATGTTGATAATCTTTAGTCTCAAGTACATCTGCAATTATAAAAGGTAAATCGTCAGTGGTAATCGTCTGCTTTGAGTCACCTAGACTAACTATCCGTTCTAATACTTTTTTCTGATTTTCTTCCGATAAATCAAGCTCTAACTGCTCAAGATTTTTCTTTAATGAAGCTTTGCCGCTCATTTTACCTAACGCGTAACTGCGGATGCGAGAAAAGCGCTCTGGGCTTAACTTAGTTTTATACAAACCACCTTTTTGATCGCCATCAGCATGTATCCCTGCGGTTTGTGTAAAGACATCTGCACCAATAATTGGCGCATTAGCTGCAACTCGTTTTCCAGAAAAGTTTTCAACCATATTGCTTATGCGCACGATAGAGCTTTCATCGATCGATAGCTCTTTATTCATTTTATCGCGCAATACCACCGCGACCTCAGCCAAAGAAGCATTACCTGCTCTTTCTCCAAGACAATTAATTGTACAATGTATTGATGTTACACCAGCACGAACAGCGGCCATAACATTAGCCGTTGCTAGTCCATAATCATTATGGGGATGAAAATCAAATTGCAATTCTGGATAGCGTTGACACATATCACTCAAATTATTAAAAACCTCATCAGGCGATAAAACACCTAATGTATCAGGTAGCATAAAATGGTGTATGCCAGTTTGCTGCAAATTATCCATTAGAGCATAAACATAATCTGGGCTATTTTGATAGCCATTAGACCAGTCTTCCAAATAAACATTAACCTTTAAGCCTTTTTCTTGTGCGTAATTAACGGTTTGTAGTATATCGGCGGTATGCTCAGCCAAGGTTTTACCCAACTGTTCGCGGCAATGCTTTTCGCTGCCTTTAGTGAGTAAATTAATAACTTCACCACCCGTTTCTAAAATCCAGTCTACGCTTTTTGTATGGTCGACAAAACCCAGCACTTCAACACAACCGTTATAACCTTCCTGCTTGGCCCACTGATTGATATTAGTGACTGCTTCTTTTTCACCTTCTGAAACACGAGCGGAAGCAATTTCAATACGATCAATTCTTAGTGATTGTAACAATGCTTTGGCTATAGTAATTTTTTCAGTCGGTGTAAAAGAAACGCCTTGGGTTTGCTCGCCATCACGCAAAGTGGTATCCATCAATTGAATAGTTCTGGAATCTTTGGGCATGAGTGTCGTCTTTATTTTAATTTTAGTTAATTAGATAGCTCTAAGTTTACAGTAAAACTTACAATCAAAGTTGATGTGGACGCAAAGGATAAATATAAGTAGGAAAAGAAAATCTGATTAGCAAGCCAGAATAGTCCCAATGATTTAATGTTTAGTTTAGTTTTGCTAATCTAATAGCAGTAACCTTGGAGTCTACTTACAGCGGATATTAAGTTACTGCTTTTTTTGCAATTCTACATAATACACGGGGCTAGTTGGGTCGACTCTCGCCAACCCAGCCTATGATAATTAAGCCCAAAGCCAAGGGTAATCTTGTTTATGCTGATGTTCATACTCGGTGATTTTAGCTTCATGCTTTAAAGTGAGGCCAATGTCATCTAATCCACTTAACAAGTTGCCTTTGCGAAAAGGATCAATTTCAAAAATGAATCCATTACCAGCAGGTGTAATAACTTGCTGATTTTCTAAATCAATAACAAAGCATACACCTTCGTTAGCGCTGATTTCGGCCATCAATTTATCTAATTGGTCTTTATTAACTTTTATCGCCAAAATGCCATTTTTAAAACAATTGTTATAAAAAATATCAGCATAGCTGGTCGAAATAATAGCATTAAAGCCATAATCTGCAATGGCCCAAGGCGCATGCTCGCGAGAAGATCCACAACCGAAATTATCGCCAGCTACTAAAATTTTCGCTCCCTTGAAGGTAGGCTTATTCAACTCAAACTCAGCATTATCTGAGCCATCGTCATTGAAGCGCCAATCATGGAATAAATGTATTCCAAAACCACTGCGCTCTACTTTTTTTAGAAACTGCTTAGGAATAATCTGATCAGTATCGACATTGCTGCGATCCATTAATGCAGCAATACTTTCATGTTTTTTATACGGTTCCATAATATTTCCGATCTTTAAAGTTTGCGTATGTCAACAAAATGACCTGCTGAAGCTGCCGCAGCGGCCATAGCAGGTGATACCAAATGCGTACGACCGCCTTTGCCTTGTCGACCTTCAAAATTGCGGTTAGATGTAGAGGCGCTACGTTGTCCTTTGGTCAATTCATCACCGTTCATGGCTAGACACATAGAACATCCGGGATCACGCCATTCCCAACCCGCATCAATAAATATCTTATCCAGACCTTCGTCTTCTGCCTGTTGCTTAACATGATATGAACCAGGTACCGCAATCGCAATTACGCCTTTCGCGACTTTAGTGCCTTTCGCCACTTCAGCTGCAATACGAAAATCTTCTATACGACCATTGGTGCATGAACCTATAAACACAAGGTCAATAGCGATATCGGTTATTTTTGTGTTAGCCGTCAAGCCCATATAGGCCAGTGCGCCTTCACAAGCTTTGCGTTTTATTTCATCAGAAAAGCTTTCTGGTGCAGGTACCAAACCATCAACACCAACGACTTGTTCTGGCGACGTGCCCCAAGAAACCTGCGGTGCAATATCGGAAGCATCCAGTGTAACCGTCGTATCAAATACCGCACCATCATCAGTCGGCAAACTTTTCCAGTAAGCTAAAGCTTGATCCCAATGTTGTGCAGAAGGTGCAAACTCACGGCCTTTCAGATATTCGTAAGTTTTTTCATCAGGTGCAACTAATCCGGCTCTAGCGCCCGCTTCAATCGCCATATTGCACAAAGTCATCCGACCTTCCATAGACAATTCGCGAATCGCCTCGCCAGTATATTCGATCACATGGCCTGTGCCGCCAGCTGTGCCAATTTTCCCAGTAATAGCTAGAGCAATATCTTTCGCAGAGGCGTATTTAGATAATGTACCGTTAACCACGACCTGCATGGTTTTTGATTTATTCTGTGGCAAAGTTTGAGTTGCCATCACATGTTCAACTTCAGATGTACCAATACCAAACGCCAATGCACCAAAAGCACCATGTGTTGCCGTATGGCTGTCTCCACATACAACCACCATACCAGGATGAACAAAGCCATGTTCGGGCACGACTACATGAATAACGCCGTTATTCGGGTTTTTCATATCATATAAATTCAAACCGTTTTCAAAGCAGTTCTCAGCCATGGTTTCAATTTGTTTCCGCGCTATCGGATCTGCAATAGGCTGATCGCGATTTTTAGTGGGTACACAGTGATCCATCGTAGCCAATATGCTATGAGGATTGCGTACCTTGCGGCCTGATATTCTAAGACCTTCAAAGGCTTGAGGACTAGTCACTTCGTGCATTAAATGACGGTCAACATAAAGTAAAGGTGCTTGGTCAGCCGCATCAACTACCAGATGGCTGTCCCAGATCTTTTCGTACATGGTCTTTTTCATTGCGTATTCCAAAGCTGACATACGGGCTTTATAGCGGGCGTATGGCGAGTTACAAGGTCTGTCGAAAGCATATTAAACTATGCATTTGTAATATTATCGCCCAGAATTGCCTTAATTTGCAATTGTGGGGGGCTACTTAAATAGCCGATTTTCTTCTTTGATGAACAAAGCTGGATTATAGGCGATGAGATCTGATTTTTTTATCACCTAAAGCCAATCCAGAAAAAGGCTTGTCCTGAGTTAACTAAACTAACAAATTAATCAAAATTTGCTCATAGATATCACTCAAAGTTTCTAAATCTTCTAAGTTCACATGCTCATTAATTTTATGAATACTTTCATTCAACGGTCCAAGTTCAATAACCTGAGCTCCGGTTGGGGCAATAAAGCGGCCATCCGAGGTACCGCCTCCAGTATCATCTAAAGTCTCTAAGCCGGTTACCGTTTTAATAGCAGCATGGGTGGCATCAATTAATGCCCCCTTATTAGTCAAGAAAGGGTTTCCGGATAAACGCCATTGTAAGTCATATTTAAAACCGTATTTATCGAGAATGGCACACGTGCGCTGCTTGATAGTTGCCACATCCAATTCAGTGCAAAATCGCAGATTAAACTGCACTTCAGCAGCACCCGGAATAATATTTTCCGCACCAGTTCCCGCGTTGATATTAGATACTTGCAAACTAGTTGGTGGAAAAAAAGCATTACCTCTATCCCAGACTTCTTCCGTCAATGCTTTTAAGGCAGGAGCAAAAGTATGAATGGGGTTTTCGGCCAGTTCAGGATAAGCAACATGGCCTTGAATACCGATAATCGTTAGTTTGGCGCACAATGAACCTCGCCTTCCAACTCGGATCACATCACCTATTCTCTTATCACTGGAGGGCTCACCCACTAAACACCAGTCGATTTTTTCCTGACGCTGTTCAAGAATATTTACCACTTTAACGACGCCATTAGTGGCTATGCCTTCTTCATCGCTAGTCATCATGACAGCAATCGAACCTTGATGATCAGGATGATTGGCAATGAAGCGTTCGACAGCAGTAATAAAACTAGCTATACCCCCTTTCATATCCGCCGCACCACGACCATAAAGCTCACCATCACGTATAGTCGGTTCAAAAGGTGGAGACAACCATGCATCTAAGGGGCCCGGAGGCACAACATCGGTATGTCCTAAAAAGGTAAACAACGGTGATTTGTCACCACGTCTAAGCCAGATATTTTGTGTATCATCAAAATTCAGTCGTTCTGCTTTGAAGTCTAAATTAGCTAAGCGTTCAACAAGCACATCCTGACAACCGGCATCTTCGGGTGTTACGGATGCACGCTTGATAAGGTCTTTAAGCAGTTCTAAAGTTTCACTCATAATAATTCAGTTTGGTAATGATCGGCTTTAAAACCGATAATCAGTTGATCACCCGTATCTAAAAGAGGGCGTTTAATTAGAGTTGGTGCGCTTAACATCAATGCGATAGCTTTTTCCAAGGTCAGATCAGCTTGTTGTTCGGCACTCAGTTGCCGCCAACTGGTGCTGCTACGGTTAAGTAGCAAACCCCAGTCTTTACGAGCAGTAAAATCAATTAGTTGAGCCTGCGTTAAACCATCTACTCGAAAATCATGAAATCGATAGACTATGCCGCTCTTATCTAACCACTGCCTCGCTTTTTTAACGGTATCGCAGTTTTTAATGCCGTAAAGTGTTTGCATAGCGAAGCTTATAATTGACTAGTCAATAACTCATCTATACTAGGTAATTGTTTGTCCGCTTTACAACGTATTTTATACAGATCAACAAACTCCATAAAGGCTTGTTCAAGATCAGCCAAAATTTCTTCTTCGTTTTCGCGTTCGTTTTCAGGAACATCATCAGACTCTAAATATTCTCGCTGTAAATCCACTTCGCTATTTAAAGCTAGCGTGGCGTAAATGATGGCATTATTAGAAATAGATTCATTCATAGTTAAGTTTAGGTGTGGTTAAAGTTAATTTAAATATGTAAAAGTTTAAAGCGTAAATAATTCATAGCATAATGACGGCTAACATAGCCTCTAGGTGATATATCCTATTCCATTACTTTCTTGGCCAAAGGCCTAATGACGCCCTGTATGGCCAAAACCACCTTCGCCTCTTTCAGTCATGGTAGTAAATTCTGCAACTAACTTCAGCGCAACTTGAATTACTGGCATAAATAATAGCTGGGCAATCCTTTCGCCAGGCTGAACAAGGTAATCTGTTAAGCCATCATTATGTAAAATAACACCTATTTCGCCGTGATAATCTGCATCTATTATACCCATTCCCTGTCCAACTCGAATTTGGCTTTTTAAACAAAGCCCGCTACGACTTGCAACGACGGCCATTAAACCTGGATCCTGAATATTCACCGCTAAACCAGTGGCTATCAGTTTATTTTCACCACCAGCAATTAAAATAGGTGTATCAATACAAGCAACCAAATCCATGCCCGCAGAACCTTCTGTCTTATAGGCTGGTATACCGTATTTTTCAAGTAGTGGATTAACTACTCTTGCTTCAATGAGTCTTTTCATCAATTTCACGCTATTAAATTGAATAGTATAACTCAGCCAGTAATATTCTTATGGTCAGCTCGCTAATTATTAAATAGATCAAATTATTTAACGTTTAATGTTCTGCCTAAATGCTAATCAAAAACCAAGCTGTTTTTAATCCTCAAAGGAAATAAACGCCTTTAATCCTTTAATCCTTTAATAAAAGGGTGATATAACTATAAAAATTACTTTTAAAGATATTATTACTATTAGGCAGTCATAATTCTGTGTATAACTCACTTTAAGTCTTTATCTTAAAGGGCTTAGAATGAGTTATAAGTTGTTATTCAATACCTATGTAACTTGTGTATACAAATTATAGAAAAAATTTATTCAACTTTATACTTAAGTTATACACAACTTTAGTAACAAGCCTATGAGGCTCATTGAGAGCTTTTTTTATGCAATACTTCTTAGAAAGTTATCTATTTATTTTTAGTCCAGTAGCTATTATTTTTGCTTACTATTAAACGTATTTGCCCATTAGTTAAGCGCACGACTAAAAACTGTAATAAGATACAATTGTTTTTAATTTAGATGAGTGACTTTGTATGCGTCGTTTTATTTTAATGAGTTTTCTTATTTTTCCAGTCTATGCTAATGAACAACTACCTGAGACTGAAGCAGTACCTGATTTGCCAGAATTACCTTTGCCGGTGCACAGTGGCGAAACCATGGAGCCTGATATTACTATTATTCGTAAAGGTACTAATACCGTAGAAGAATATCGTAGATCCGGTAAGCTCTATATGATCAAGGTGAAACCTGATGTCGGGCCTCCTTATTATTTTCTTGATAAAGATGGCGACGGAAAAATGGACGTTCGCACTAATGATCTAGATAAAGGCAGTAACGTCAATATGTGGAAACTATGGGAATGGTAAGAATATTACCCACCCATGTTTCGACAAACACTCCAACAATATCAATTGAATTATTCAGTTAAGTCCTAAACGACTTTAGTATTATTTTTTAGTACTTTCTTCTTTAATGAGTTTATCTATAACTTCTATCATTTTTTCGTGTGAGCCAGCCAAAGTGCCATTGGTTTTAAATTTTCCATTAACAATGATAGCAGGTACCCCTGTTATGCCATATCGTGATGCCATAAGAGGCGCTTGACGCATTTTAGAATCGACAGCAAAAGAATTATAAGCTTCTTTAAATTGGCTTTCAGTCACGCCATGAGCTTCAAAAAAAGCAGCTAACGAAGCTTCAGTATCTAGTTTTTCTTTACCATTTTGTATGGCCTCAAAAAAATCAGCATGGATTTTTTCAACAATGCCTAATGCTTCTGCTGTGTAATAGGCTTTAGCATGTTTACTCCATAATTCATTAAAGGCAGCAGGCAGGCGTATAAACTCTACATTGGCGGGTAGATTTTTTTTCCATTTCTCTAGCAAGGGTTCAAAAGCATAGCAATGCGGGCATCCGTACCAAAAGAATTCTATGATTTCAATTTTTGCTGGATTTTGTGTAGGTTGAGCCGGTGATAGCGTTTCATAACCTACGGATTCTGCTTTAACTAAAAAAGAAGAAAAGAAAACTAAGATTAAAAAACTGATTTTAATGATTTTTTTTAACATAAATTAAGTTCCCAAAGAAGATAGTCGATTAATAAAGTCGAGAAAGGCAGGTCAAAAATCATCACTCTTCATTAGATTAAGAGCGATGCCAAACAGTTAACCGTTAATAATTTTAGTCGGTAAAACTGGCTAGCAACTTAAGGCGGGCAGATGTTAGGCTTAACCCTTCGCCCTGAGCCCTTTGTCTGCGACCAGGAGAGTCTTGTCGGTTAGCTACCTTAAGTTGCTAGCCGTAGTGTTTATTTCATCATTGAAATACGATAAGCCACCGCTTTAATTTCTTCAGTGGTCATCTTTTTAGCTATCATGTGCATCATGTTATCAGGATTATTGCTACGAACGTCGGTTTTGAATTCAGTTAATGTTTTTATCAAATAATCGGCATGTTGTGATTTCAATGATGGGAATGCCGCTGGTTTGCTACCTTCACCAAAAGGACCATGACAAGCAATACAAGCTGAAACTTCGCGAGGTAAATCTCCGTTACGGTACAAATCACTTCCTTGGGCAATTATTGCTTGCAAGGGTGCATTGTCGCTGGCATTGCTTGTCGCTGGCTTTTCATCTTCATCATCATCTAAAATTGGCAATTCATTTGCTGAAATTTTTTGCGCTGCATAGTAAGCACCTAGATCAGCCATATCATCCTGAGATAAGCCCATGGCAATGGCAGACATTATAGGATTCTTACGTGTACCGTTTTTGAAGGCTTGTA